>JAEEHG010000106.1 GCA_016280695.1 Solobacterium sp.
AAGCAGGGTGTCATCAGCTACATGGGCGGCAAGGTTGAATTCATGCACAGAGGCATCCTCGACGGTGTCGACCTGGCCATCATGGTGCACACCGCAGCCATTGCGGAAGGTGACCCGTATGACTTCATCTGCGGTTACGGCAACAACGGCTGCATGGCCAAGACCATCCGCTACAAGGGCAAGTCGGCCCACGCCGGCGGTTCCCCGCACCTCGGCATCAACGCCCAGTACGCGGCCATGCTCGGCCTGCAGGCTGTCAACGACCTGCGTGAAACCTTCCAGGAAAAGGATACGATCCGCTTCCATCCGATCATGATGGGCGTCAATTCCGCCGTCAATATCATCCCGGATGAAATGAAGATCGAAAGCTATGTCCGCGGCCGTACAATCGAAGCCATGAAGAAGGAAAACACCAAGGTCAACCGCGCGCTGACCGGTGCAGCTCTCGCCATCGGCGCCGGTGTCGAGCTGACCGACCGTCCGGGCTACTCCCCGGAAGTCCATGACAAGGCCTTCATGGAACTGGTTGAAAAGTGCTGCCGTGACCTTGCCGGTGACCGGGTCAAGTTCGATTACAATGAATGGAGCACCGGTTCTTCCGACTTCGGCGACATCACCTGCGTCATGCCGGGTGTCCAATTCAACGCCTGCGGCGCGACCGGCACCTTCCACGGCATCGACTTCAATCCGGCTGATCCGGATCGCATGTGTGTCAACGCCGTCAAGGCCCAGCTGTTCGTAACCGATGCCCTGCTCGCTGACGACGCGGCTGCCGCAAAGGAAATCATTGCCAACTACAAGCCGCAGTACGCTTCCATCAAGGAATACTTCGAAGACATCAACGACTTCATCCTTGACAAGGACGCGGTTGTCTACGACGAAAAAGGCAACGTTACAATCGACTTCCAGAACACGAAATAAGAACCGATTGAGCCCGGAGTTTTCCGGGCTTTATAATTACCTTGAGGAGGAAACACCCCATGTATGACCTGATTATACGCAACGGCTACATCATCGACGGTTCCGGCAATCCCGGTTTTCATGCCGACCTGGCTGTCAAAGACGGGAAAATCGCGGAAATCAGCCGGCCGATCCTGACCCCGGCAAAAAAAGAGATCGATGCGAAAGGCCATGTGGTCGCCCCCGGTTTCATCGACTCCCACAGCCATGACGACATCATTCTTGAACAGATGCCTGACATGAAGCACAAGCTGGAACAGGGCATCACCGGTGAAATCGTCGGCATGTGCGGGTTCTCCTGCGCTCCGGTATCAGACCGGAACAAGGCGGAGGGTCTCAAGGCGCTGAAATCGCTGATGAATGAGGGCAGCCCGGCCGACAACACATACAACCGGCAGTATTCCGACTACATCCGGCATGTGCAGACCATTCCTACCGGACCGAATTTCTACGGCCTGATCGGCCACAACATCATCCGCCTGGCGGTCATGGGCCCGGATAACCGGGAACCGACCCCGGCTGAGCTGGAAGAAATGAAAGCCTATGTCCGGGATGCCATGGAATCCGGGGCCCTGGGTATTTCCCTCGGCATGCACTATACACCCGGTTTCTTTGCCAAAACCGATGAACTGATTGCCTTGTGCGAAGTGGCAGCTTCCTACGGCGGCATCATGACCCTGCACATGCGCTACGAAGACGGCAACCTGCTGGAGGGCGTGCGGGAGACAATTGAGATTGTCAGGGCCACCGGCATCAAGACCGTGATCTCCCATCACAAGGTCATCGGCACGCCGAAAGTCTGGGGCCTGACCGAACAGTCACTGCAAATGATTGATGACGCCATTGCCGAAGGACTGGACATCTACCTTGACCAGTATCCGTATACCGCGGTCAGCAGCACGCTGGTTTCCAACCTGCCGTATGAATACCTGTCCCGCGGCACGGAAAAAGTGCTGGCTGCCCTGGCCGATCCGGCAGAACGGAAAAAGATCAAGGATCTCCTGCTGGCTGACCGGCCCGCGGAAGACTTCTTCTTCGGCCGCCTGATCGGCGCCAGCAAGACCCATCCGGAACTGAACAACACCCGGATCCTGGAATATGCTGCAGAGCATGATATGGATCCCTACGATCTGTACTTTGATGTCATGCTGTGGGATGAACTCGAGACCAGCACCATCGCCTTCCTGATGAGCGATGAGGACGTGGACCGGGTCATGCAGCACCCGCGCACGATGATCGGCACGGACGGCCTGATGTACCCGGGCTGCCAGAGCTGCCACCCGCGTGCCAACGCCAGCTTCCCGCGCGTCCTCGGCCACTTTGTCCGGGAACGGCACACCCTGGACCTGGTTGATGCCATCCGCAAGATGACCGGCCTGCCGGCCATGGTGTACCAGCTTGCCGGCAAGGGCCTCCTGCGCACCGGCATGGACGCTGACATTGTCATCTTTGACCCGGATACCATCATTGATGCGGCCACGTTCAACGAGTGCTTCACACCGGCCCCCGGCCTGGACTATGTACTGGTCGGCGGTGATGTGGCGGTGAAGGACGCTGTGTTCCAGAACGTATACAACGGCCGGTTCCACACCCGGTAAGCACAGACACTGAAACGCAAAAATGCGGAACCCGATACAGGTCCCGCATTTTTTCTTTCCGGACGGTTCTAAAGGAACAGGTAGCCTATGGCCAGTCCGAGGGTTGTGCCGAACAGCAGTCCCATGAACTTGTTCTGTTCCGGTTTCTTTGCCCGTTTCAGCCCCCGGCCGTCAGCCGTGCCGCCGCGCATGGCAATCCGCACTTCCTGCTGGGTCTGCCTGCCGACCAGGCCGTAATATACCAGCATGCCCAAAGCCGCCATGAAGGAACGGTTCATGGCCTGATTGGTCAGCAGCCGCATGAGGAACTTGACGATCATCATGCCGACAATGCTCAGCAGGGCCGAAGCCTCGAAATATCCGTACAGGATCGCCCGGTCAGGATCCCCGGCCGGCACTGTCTTTTCTCTTGGAAGCGGTTTCTTCTTCATAATCAGATATTACTTCACTTTGCTGATGAATACAATTCTCCCGCTTTGCCAAAAAAGAAGCACGGCTGGCCGTGCTCCCTTTCAGACAGTGATGATATACTGTCAGTCTTCCTTTTCGATCCCGTACAGGTTCTTCAGGTCTTCCCAGGCACCCTTGGCCTTCAGGATTTCCACGTGGGTCATGTGCGGCTTCTTGGAGTTGTCGATATCGCTCTTCAGGAACTCGATCGCATATGTCGCAGCCCCGGCAGCGCCCTTGACCAGGACATCCTCATCAATGTCGAAGTACTGGTTGTGGTGGGCGGCGCCGACACCCTTGTCCGGATTCTTCATGCCGATGAAGGCAAAGACACCCGGCCACTGGCGGATATATTCAGCATAGCTTTCCGAAGCCATCCACGGTTCGGCATAGTCGATGACCGCATCGCCCATTTCCTCCTTGAGGACCTTTCTGGCGAACTGCGCGCACTCCGGATCATTGACAACCGCAAAGCCCGGCAGCGCATAGCTGTTGAAGGTTACATCGCAGTTGTAGGCAGCGGCAGTGTTTTCAATCAGCTTCTTGAATTCCTCATAGAAGACCATGGCTGCGCCTTCCCGGTCATAGAAGCGGATGGAACCGGCGAACCGGCAGTCATCCGGGATGACATTCCAGGTCTTGCCGCCTTCGAATCTGCCGATGGAGCAGGTCAGCGGTGTATACGGATCGATCCGGCGCATGCGGATGCCTTCCATGCCCTGGTAAATGGCTGCGAACGCATCCAGCGGGGACAAGGACTGGTCAGGTCTGGAACCGTGACCGCCGCGGCCGTGCAGGGTAACATCGAACATGATGTTGCCGGCCATCATATTGGTATCATTGACAACAACCTTGCCGGTTTCCAGTGTGGACAGCAGGTGAATGCCCCAGCAGCTGTCGATCGTGTCGGAGATGCCTTCCTTGGCCATGTAGGCAAAGATATTCTTGACGTTGCCGGTCATTTCCTCACCGCGCTCAAAGACGACATAGACAGTGCCTTCGATATCATCTTTTCTGTCCAGCAGCACCTTGACGGCACCCAGCAGCATGCCCATGTGGCCGTCATGGCCGCAGGCGTGCATGACACCGGCGTTTTCGGACTTAACAACGCGGAGCGCACCATTGAGGACTGTGTCGGATTCCTCTACCGGCAGGGCATCGATATCGGCTCTGAGCAGGACTTTCCTGCCCTTGTCCTTTTCCGCCGGTCCCTTGATTGTAGCGAGAATGCCGCCGTGCGGGATGATGACGTGTTCAACGCCCATCTTGGTCAGTTCTTCAGAGAGCTTATCCACAGTCCCGTCTTCATGATCGGAAAGTTCCGGGTGGGTATGGAAGTAACGGCGCATGGAGATAATATAGTCTTCATACTTTTTTGCCAGTTCAAAGTTGGTCATATAAATCCTCCCTTTCGATAATAAAAGAGTAACACAGAATTCTGCTGAAAGGATACCGCTTACATTTACAGAATTGTTTTCTGTGAAACCGTATCAATCTTCTTGAGAGGGAGTGTTCTTTTCAATTAATATATAGTCAGAGATGATAAATGCTCTGAAGAGCAGCAAGGAGGTCAAGAATGACAGACGGAAGAAAGTATATTCCCATGGCCGAAAGAACCGGCAATGAATCCATCGTGTATTTTACCCGGGATATTTCCCCGGAAGGCATCATGAAGGCGTATGAGAAAGTCTGCGCAAATATGACCGGCAAAGTGGCGGTCAAGCTGCATACCGGCGAGCCGCACGGCCCGAACTTCACCCCGGCTTCCTGGGTACAGAAGGTCATGGAAACGGAACCGACCCTGAAGGACGCGACGATTGTCGAAACCAACACGTTCTATGCCGGTGACCGCTACACTACCGAACAGCACCTGAAGACGCTGGAAATCAATGGCTGGACGTTCTGCCCGGTAGACATCATGGACGCGGACGGCACGGTTGACCTGCCGGTCAAGGGCGGCAAGTGGTTTGATCACATGGCCCACGGTTCCCACATGACCGATTATGACTCTATGTTCGTCC
>JAEEHG010000107.1 GCA_016280695.1 Solobacterium sp.
CGGATAACCATAAGCCGGAATAACTTCCGCTTCCATCCGGTTGGACGAACCGAAAAACGTGATCCGGCAGTCAGGATATTTTTTCTTCAATATGTCAGCCAGGGCCAGCGCGGGATTGATATGCCCGCCGGTTCCCCCGGTTGCGATATATACATTGTTAATCATATTGCGGCAATAATTTTATCATAGTTCCTGATCCCCTGACCACTGCCGGGGCAGAAATACATCCGCCGGTCTCAGGCAGTTTTGACGGATACCCGGTTTTTCCAGGTGCCGCTGAGCAGATAAGCAGCCCCGATGACACCCGGCACAAGCCCGGACAGCGCATTGCCCAGCCAGAACCCGCGGATTCCCATATTCATCTTCACACCGAACAGCATCGCCAGCCCGATCCGACAGACAATTCCGTCAAGCAGTGCCACCGTCAGATTCAGCCGGGAATTGCCGGAACCGTTGATCAGTGAGAAAGCAGCCGGGCGCACCGTGGAACCGGTATATTGAATCAGGGCAAACGGTATGTACGTCAACGCCAGAGTCAGCACCGCTTCATCGGACGAGAACAATCCGAACAGCCATTCTGGCCGCAGCACGGTAATAATCCCCATCAGCGCTGCCGGCACCGCCACGACACAGAACGCTGTCAGGACAACCTTTGGCACCCGGCTCGTCTTGGAGGCCCCGAGGGCCTGGGCAATCATCGCGCCGCCGGCACTGGAAACCGCCTGGGAAACAATATTGACAATCTGCTCGATCTTCCGGCCGACCCCGGTCACTGCCACCGCATTGACACCGTACGAGTTTACATAAGAATTGACAAACAGCATGGAGAACGTAATGGCTGCGGACTGAATCACCATCGGAATACCCAGCGAAAGCAGTGGTTTGATGACTTCCTTGTAAATCCGGAAGTGTTCCGGCCGGAAATCAAAGTAGAACTGTTCCCGGTTTCTGTACAGCAGCCGCAGGGCAAAGATAAAACTGACAGCCTGCCCGATCACGGTGCCCAGCGCAGCCCCGAACGCGCCCAGGTGCATGCCGGCCACAAACACGAGGTCCAGAATGATATTAAGCACGGACGCAATCGCGATGAACTGGAACGGATGCCGGGAATCCCCCATGCCTCTCAGCATGGCGGATACCATATTGTAACCGTAGATAAACACCAGGCCGCAGATGCAGGTGACAATGTAATCACGGGTCATGTCCCAGGACGAGGCCGGTGTGTTCAGCCAGCGCATGACACCTTTGTAGCCGAACAGGAAGATTATCATCAGGATAACCGCCGCGCTCATCAGCAGCGTGAACATCGTCCCGACCATCTGCCCTACCCTGTCCCGCCGGCCTTCGCCGACATAACGGGAAATCGTGATCTGGCCGGCATTGGATATGCCCATGGCCACAAAGGTCAGCAGCTGCAGCACCTCGCCGCCGATGGCCACGGCTGACAGCCCGTTGGTGCCGACAAACCGGCCGACGACGATCATATCTACCATGTTGTAAACCGTCTGAAGAAGACCCGAAAGGAAGAGCGGTGTGGCAAAAGTCAGAAGTGTAACCGGTACACTGCCGGTGGTCAGGTCACGAATCAGCTGACTGTTCTGTTTTTTACTCATCTTCTGCCCTCCTGTTTTAAAATGAACTTTTTTATTTTCGCACTTTTGCCGGTAAAAAGACAGAATAATATTTCTGCTTGCAGACAAAAAGCCCTTCCGGGCTTGGATCGGATTACTTCCCGTCTGTTCCGCAGGCCAGTTTCTCCACCCGGGCGCCAAAAAGCCGGCGGAAAACGGATACCAGCCGGCCGGTGATAAGGGCCGACAGGACTGTCCCTTCCCTGATCCAGCGGAAGGGATCATGCAGGATCAGCAGGGATAAAATCAGTCCGAGGACGACGACGGAACAGTCCACGATTGTCTTGACTTTGGCGAATGGTTTGCCTGCCTTCTTCGCTATGGCCATGGTCAGTCCCTCCATCGGCATCGGGATGATATCCACCCCGACATACAGGAATACCCCGAAGGCAACAATGACAATACTCATGGCGAGCATGATCAGGCTGCCGGCATACCCATCCATGATCCGCCAGCTGCCCATGACCCCCTTGGAGAAGGTTACAAAGTAGCCGAACAGTGTGCTGAAGAAGATCTGCAGGACATTGAACAGCCGGAAATCCCTCCGTAGGATCAGGGCCTGCAGCAGGATATAGAAACAGAACACAGCCGTCACAATCGTACCGACAGATGCTTCCCTGCCAAGGCATGAAGCTATCACATACGGCAAGGAATTAACCGGTGAGATGCCAAGACCCGCATTGGCGGAAAAGGCAACCCCGAAAGCCAGGCACAATAGCCCGATACAGTATAAAACAATGCTGATTACCCACTGTATGCCGGATCTGTTTCTCATATTCGCTCTCCTTCGCTGTTCTGGACAGATATACTTTAACAGATAATCTGTATCCGGTGAAATCTTCATTTATGCTTTCATCCCGGCAGACAAAAAAGCCGCATTTCTGCGGCTTTCTCAGTGATTCAGATATTCTTCGATTCTTGCTTCCACTGCCTCGATGCCGGTCTTTTTAAGCGTTGAACACGGTATGAGGTTCTGTTTTCCAAGTTCGAGCGTCTCCGCGATGATCTTCAGCTGTGCGGCAATCTGATTGTTGCTCAGCTTGTCAGCCTTTGTGCAGGCACCCAGAATGGCCAGATGTGCCTGTTTGGCATATTCCACCATCTGGATATCTTCCGGTGACGGGGTGCGCCGTATATCCAGCACAATGACCATCGCCTTAAGTTGTTCCCGGCGGCGGAAATACGGTTCCATCAGCCGGCCGAACACTCTGGCGGACTGGTCACCGCCTCTGGCATAGCCGTAGCCCGGGGCATCCACAAAGACAACACGGTCTTCGATCAGGAAGAAATTCAGCAGCTGCGTCTTGCCCGGTGTCTTGCCGCTGTAGGCAAGATTTTTCCGGTTGGTCAGGGCATTGATCAGGCTGCTCTTGCCGGCATTGGACCGTCCGGCAAAGATGACTTCGGGCAGATCGGATACGGGCCACTGACTTTCATAGGCGCTGCTGGCCAGATACTCAGCCTTGCGGTACATCAGCGGACCAGCGCTTCCTTCAGTACCTGGGACATGGTTTCCACCGGTACGAATTTGACATGTTCCTTGACCGCATCCGGAATATCTTCCATATCGCGCATGTTGGCCTTCGGGATCACGATCTTGGTGATGCCGGCCCGGTTGGCGGCGAGACTCTTTTCGCGCAGACCGCCGATCGGCAGCACATTCCCGCGCAGCGTCACTTCACCGGTCATCGCCAGGTCAGAATGAACCGGCGTGTTGCTCAGGGCCGAGACCAGCGCGGTAGTCATCGTCACACCGGCAGACGGGCCGTCTTTCGGCACTGCCCCTTCCGGAACATGGATATGAATGTCGTGGCTGTCAAAGAACTGCGGATCAATGTTCAGTTCCCGGGCATGCGCCTTGACATAGTCAATCGCAATCTCGGCGGATTCCTTCATGACATCACCCAGCTGTCCGGTCAGGATCAGCTTGCCTTTGCCTTCAAAGTAGTTCACTTCGATCTGCAGGATATCCCCGCCGAATGACGTATAGGCCAGGCCGGTGACGACTCCGATCTGATTCTGCTTTTCCTTGTTGCCGTACTCGAAGATTTCCTTGCCTAGCCACTTGCGGATTACTTTTTCTGTGACTGTAACGGTCTTTCTGCCTTCCTTCAGGATGGCCAGCACGGTCTTGCGGCACAGCGAACCGATAACCCGCTCCAGCTGCCGTACACCGGCCTCCCGGGTATAATGACGGATCAGGTAAAGGATTTCCTTTTCCTTCAGCTTGAACTGGGCCGGCTTCAGGCCGTTGGCTTCCAGCTGCTTCGGGATCAGGTGCTCGACGGCAATATGGACCTTGTCGATTTCCGTATAGGACGGCAGTTCGATGATTTCCAGACGGTCCTTCAGCGGGGCCGGAATGTTCTCAAGATAGTTTGCCGTGGCCACGAAGAGCACTTTGGAAAGATCGTACGGTTCTTCCAGGTAATGGTCGCTGAACAGCGCGTTCTGTTCCGGGTCAAGCACTTCCAGAAGCGCGTCACTCGGATCACCCTTGTAATCGGCGCCCATCTTGTCAATTTCATCGATCAGGAAGACCGGATTGATAACCTGGGCTTTCTTCATGCCCTGAATGATGCGGCCCGGCAGAGAACCGAGATAGGTCCTTCTGTGACCCCGGATTTCAGCTTCATCCCGGACACCGCCAAGACTCATCTTGACGAACCTGCGGTCGAGGGCCCGGGCGATGGATTTTGCCAGCGAAGTCTTGCCGACACCCGGCGGACCTACCAGGCAGATAATCGGTGCGTTCAGGGTGCCCGTCATCTGCTTGACAGCCAGATATTCCATGATGCGTTCCTTGACCTTCTTCAGACCGTAATGATCATCATCAAGGACTTTCTGCACACCCTTCAGGTCCTCGTTGTCAGCGGTTTCCTGCCACCACGGGACTTTCAGCAGCCAGTCCAGATAGGAGCGGGAAACAGACGCTTCCCCGCTGCCCGGCGGCAGCATCTCATAGCGCTGCAGTTCCTCACGGGCTTTTTCCTTGACATGCTCCGGATACGGATTGTTTTCAATCATATCCCGCAGATTCTGGGTATCATCCGTCACATTGGATACATCACCGAGTTCTTCCTTGATCGCCCGCAGCTTCTCACGCAGGAAATACTCCTTCTGGGAATCATCGATATGTTCCTTGACCTTGTCGTTGATGGTCGCCTCAATCTGGGAGTACTGCTGCTGCTTCTCCAGCTCGGCAATAATCTGCACCAGCCGGTCATTGACATCCAGGGTCTCCAGCAGTCTCTGCTTGACCGGAATATCCAGCGGGAAATACTGGGCAAACTGATTGGTCAGTGTTAC
>JAEEHG010000108.1 GCA_016280695.1 Solobacterium sp.
CCAGATATTAGTTGTTTTCAGTATATACCCATACATGCTGCATATATAAGAAATCCCGGGATTATTTCCCGGGACATATTATTCGGTAAACAGCTCGATTTTCTTTGCGCCAGGCATGAATACCCGGGCTTTTTCGGCGAAGAATGACGGATCGGAAGAAACCAGATACAGCTGCTGGCCGCCGGTGAATTCCGCCCCGGCCGGCAGGTTGTCCAGCACCGCTTCCGCCTGGGCATCTGACGAGGAGATCAGCGTCAGGTGCGGATACAGCCCGGCAATGGTTTCCATGATCAGCGGGTAATGCGTACAGCCCAGCACCAGGGTATCGATACCTTTGTTGACCAGCGCCGGCAGATACCGGTTCAGAATCCGGACGATTTCCGGGTCATCCTTCTGCAGGTGGCCGGCTTCAATCAGCGGCACCAGTTCCGGACAGGCCCGGGTGTATACTTCCGTTTCCGGAAGGATCTTCCGGATGGCTTTCGGATAGGCCCGGCTGCGGATGGTAGCCCGGGTGGCGACGACACCGATCTTCCTGTTCTTTGTGGCTGCGGCTGCAGCTTTGGCGGTCACTTCGATCACCCCGTAGACCGGTACGGGTGACGCAGCTTTTACTTTTGCCCCGCCGGCCGAATCCGCTGTGTTGCAGGCAATGACAATCGCGGCCGGATCATACTGTTCCAGCACCCTGGCGTCATGCAGGGCCAGTTCCGTAATCTCTGCCTTTGTCTTGTCTCCGTAAGGCATGTTCAGCGTATCGCCGAAAAAGACAATGTTAATATCCGGGCGCCGGGCCAGAATGCTGCGGACAACCGTCAGCCCGCCCAGCCCGGAATCAAATACACCAATGTATCTCATAGATCTCTTTCCCATATTTCATCCATGATATCCTGCGACACATATTGGGCCGGGGATTCCTTTGTTTTGACAAAGCCGCTGAGGCCATAGACATGCCGGGCCGCCTTCAGGATATCGTAAGTTGACAGCCACAGATGCTTATACCCGTGTTCCCGGGCCAGGTCTATGATCAGGCCGATCATATACCGGCCGATGCCCTTGTTTCTTTCATCCGGTTCAAGATAGACATAACGCAGCCGGCCGATACCGTTCCCTTCCCCGACAAACGATACCGAACCGATCAGCCGCCCGTCCCGCTTCACCACCAGCATGCATTCCTTTTCCGGGTTGATGTTATGGGCAAACGTGCGGATCATATCCCGGACCGGATCGTTTTCTTCATCCGTAAAGCCGAATTCTTCCTTGAAGATATCCATCTGCCGGTCAATGGATGTTTCCACATCCTGATCCGTGAATGCGGTTGTGTAGACCACGCCGTCTTTTTCCTGATCAATGACTAATCTGTTTTCTGTCATAGATGCCGCGCTCCTTCCGTGTTGCCGTTATTTTATCATCCTGTCTGCGGCAGCGGCAATCTCCCTGCAGAAGGCCGCGGAGTATCGTATGATATGTCTGTAATCAGGAGGATCTGTCATGCTGAAATTCTACGGAAGCCGTCTGTGCCCTTACTGCCGGGAAGGCCGGGCCAATTTCGATGCCCACGGCATTGCCTACGAATACCTTGATATCAACGAAAGCCTCAAAAACCTGGCGGAATTCCTTGAAATGCGGGACAGTCTGCCGGTGTTCGCGGCGCTGCGGGCAGAGGGTGACATCATCGCCCTGCCGGCCATCGTCAAGGAAGACGGCACGGTGTTCGCGGACTGGGAGGCTTACCTGCAGGAGCTGGGCCTGGACGTTGTATACCGGGAAGAAGACTGAAAAAAGCAGGGATTACCTGCTTTTTATCTGCGTTTTCTTATATGAAGCCATCAGCAATGCAGCAGATATGATGATGCAGGCACTGTAAAGCAGAACCGACGCTTCCACATTATTCATCGTTCCATACCGGAATGTATTGCGGAACGTTCCGGCATACAAAACCATCGTAGGCCGCAGCTGCCAGAGTTTTGATATGACGCCCAGCTTCCCGGGAATGCTGAATGTACCCACCAAAATACTGGCGGCGTGGATTGCCATCGTCGCAACCGCAGACTCTGTCAGCAGGGAAAGCAGTGTATTGGTCATGGCAAACAGTATGCCTGCCAATATTGCCAGCGCAATGTAAATCAGCATCATGGTGCCGGCCGTAATATTCCACGGTGACACAGGAATCACATTCTGGATCAAGGCATTCCATCCGGCCGTTCCGTAAATGAAGAACATCTCTCCCAGGCACAGGCCGAGCAGAAGAACCGTCTCGGCCGCGGCAATCGTGCTCCCCGCGGCGATTTTCGCAATGCAGACCGGCAGCCGGCCGTTTCTGGAAGACAGGATCATGGCATCTGTCCGCCAGGTTTTTTCGTCCGCGAAGATGCCGGCCAGCGCGACCGATATATTCAGAATCAGCGCCCAGCCGATGATGTACAGAATGCCCAGAACCCGCAGATATGCCAGGGCATATGAATAAACCATCGGTTTTTCCGTCCCGTCATAGATTTCAAGCCATGTATCCAGCTCTTCAGCGGAAGCGCCGAGTTCCGTGCTGTCATTGATGATGTCCTCCCGCATGGCGGCATGAAATTCATCCGAAGTGACGGCGGCTGCCTTTCCCCGGTCACGCACAACGCTGTACAGAAAATCATACAGTGCCGCTTTCCCGATCTGCCCGGCAGCATTCTGATACACTGCGCCCGGATCGTATGCCGCCAGCTTATCGAAAAACGCAGGGTTTCCCGCAATCTGCTGATCCATTTCATCTTTGAAGCTTTCCAGGAAAGCATCATCCATCGGGCTTCCCGAAAGAGCTGTCAGGCGTGTTTCCTGTTCTTTCACATAGGCGGTGTGGCCGTCTGCGGACAGATTTGCCAGCCCTGTCAGGAGAACCAGCACGATACTGACGGCCATGGCTGCCCAGACCGATTTTTTTGCCAGGATCTTTCTGATCTCTGTTTTATACAGTAAAAAGATATTACTCATCTTCTCCTCCGAATGTTTTCAGGTAAAAGGTTTCCAGGTCTCCCTGAATATCTGCTGCCTGGCCGTCAAAAACAATGCTTCCGTCCTTCATCATCAGGATCCGGTCCGCGATGTGTTCCACATCGGACACGATATGCGTGGAAAGAATGACAATCGCATCCCTGCCAAGATCCGCAATCAGATTCCGGAACCGCACTCTTTCCTTTGGATCCAGCCCGGCTGTCGGTTCATCCAGGATAAGGATTCTGGGCTCATTCAGTACTGCCTGCGCGATTCCCAGCCGCTGCTTCATGCCGCCCGAATACGTCTTGATCTTCTTGTCTGCTGCCTTTTCCAGGTTTACGGTCTGCAGCAGTTCTTCACATTTTCTTTTGGCCGCGCGCTTGTCAATTCCTTTCAGGGCGGCCATATACATCAGGAATTCCCTGCCTGTAAAATCCGGATAATAGCCGAAATCCTGCGGCAGGTAACCCAGTGCATCCCGGTACAGTTCTTCCGACGCATTCAGGATATCGTTTTCTGTCCGGAAGCAGACTGTGCCGGCTGTCGGCCGCAAAATCCCGCAGATCATTCGCATAAGCGTCGTCTTGCCGGCGCCGTTTGCCCCGAGAAGCCCGGTTACCCCGGGATGTAAATCCAGGCTGACCTGCTTCACCGCGGTCGTGCCGGCATACTGTTTCGTCACATCCTCTAATATAAGTTCCATGATAAATTCTCACTTTCTTTCACATACAGCAGGCATTCCCTGAGCATTGCCCCAAGAAGCAGCGCAATCAGCAGGGGAATCATGAGGCCCGGCGCCTGCCCGGGCAGCTTCAGCTGTCTCAGCATATACGGCAGCAATCCGCTGAAAGCACATACTGCCAGTACACCGAAGATATTTTCTTTACCATGCCATTTCCTTGTGACAAGCATGGCGCCGTAGGTGCTGGCAAGATAGGGGAACACAACCAGCAACAGCTGCTCCATCACCGGAACGGATGCCGCAGCCCGCAGGATGATGCCGACCGCCGCCAGCAGAACCATGCTGAAAACACCCAGGATAAACATGCGGACGATCCGGATAAACCGCAGGGAAAACCTGCTCGCTGCTTCCAGTTCTTCCATTCCGTACCGTTCGGACCGCGACAGGAGAACCATCGGAACCAGCGCACACGCCGGAACAAACGAGACAATTACCCATACCATGTCCGGATCCTCTGCGCCGGCAGCCATCCACAGCAGCGCTACCAGAATGAGGCCGGCAAGGATGCTTTTCAGCCCCATATACCGGAACTCTGTTCTGATGATGTCGGAAATCTGCAGTGAACGTTTTTCATATTTTCTGACAAAGTGTTTTTCCTTCTCTGTTTCCGGCAGTGCATACGCATTTTTCAGCATTTTCATGATCTCTTTATCGGTCATCAGGATATTCGCCTCCCAGCAGTTTTCTTAATATTCCAAGCCCTTCCTTTAATCTCCTGTTAACTGAAAACCTTGACATTCCCATTACCTTCCCGATATCTGCAGCCGAAATATCATTTACATATCTCATGACGACAATCTCGCGGAGTTCCTCCGGCAGCTGCGCCAGCGCTTCCTCTACCGCAAGGCCGTCCAGCACATTCTCAGGCCCGGTGTTCCGGCAGGCCGGAAGCTCCGGATGTGCATCGATATCCAGTGCCGGCGGCCGGCGGAATTCATCCATGCACAGGTTCCTGGCGATCGTATAGAGATATGCCATCTCTTTTCCTGTGTCCTCATAGGAGCGGCTCTGCCAGAACTTCAAAAAAGTCTCCTGCACAATATCTTCCGCCAGGGAGCTGTTTTTTGTTTTCATATAACAGTACCTGAGGAGCTTATCGTACTGTTCTTTCAGATCCATGGATGTTCCTTTCTCTGTACATATAACGTTCTAACCGCCGGGTTTGTGCGGCAAAAACCGGAAAAACAATGACCTTCTTCCGGCAGATCAGTTATTTAGCGTATCATAACGCCTGCGGCAGGATCCAAACACTGAAACTTCAGCGAAAAAAAAGATCACGGATATCCGTGATCTTTTTTCTCTGGTTACAGTCTGATGGCCTTTTCCGCTGTGCCGGCTTTTTCCGAAACAGCCTTGACCGTGATCCTGGTGTTCTTCTTGCCCTTGACGATCCAGGTGATCTTCTTCTTCGCCTTGGCGCTGGCACTTGTGCCGATGTTGCCGTAGAAGCAGGCCCCGGTCTTCGTGCGGCTGTAGCCGGAGAGGTGGCCGATATCTTCGCATTCCTTGCCGGACAGCAGTTCGCCGCCCTTGATACTGACCTTGATGGTCTTGGCCTTGCCCATCTTCACCGCTTCGTCTGACACATATGTCGGCAGGTAGCCGGTGTTGCCGATCATGGCGGTAATCCGGTACAGATCGTCGCCGATCTTTTCCTTCTTCACGTCATCGATCTGCAGATTCGGCATCGACTTGGCAAAGCGGATCAGGAACCTGGTGGACTGTTCCATCAGATCCTTCAGGAACTTCTTCGGCGGGTTCTGATGTGTGAACTTGTAGTTGAAGCCGCCCAGTTCAACATTGCCGAAGTAGGGGTGCTTGTACTTCTTCCAGCCGACAAAGTCTTCCGGGGAGTTTTCCTTGACCCACTTCATGCAGGCATTGAACCGCTCGATGCTCTTGGCAGCCGGTTCCTTGGCACGCTGGTTCGCCACATACGGCACACCGGCCTTGTTGGCCAGATCCCAGTATTCGATCGTATATGACATGATGCCTTCGGACTGATAGCACCAGTCATCGAACGCACCGGAATCATAGTTCAGCGGATCCGAGACGAATTCCTCGTACAGGTTCAGGACCTGGTAGCCCATTTCCTCCTTGCACATCTCGGCAATTGTCCGGAATGCCTTGATGTCATCCGGACAGGCCTGGGCCACCGGTTTCGTGCCCGGCGGATACATGATCATCCCGCCGCTGGTGTGGTTGGTGGATACACCGCCGATATTCGGATGGGCAATGATCCAGTCTGCCAGGGCCTTGGTTTCCGGATTGGACAGCGGATACTTGCCCGCGCCGGCCTGGCGGTTCTCCGGGAACCAGCCGTACGGGAAGTTCCGGTTGAAGTCCAGGGCCCAGGCATTCTTTTTGGTCTTGAGATTTTCATCACCCTCATATTCCTCAAAGATGCCTTCCGGATAAATGTCATAGAATTCACCGTCCCGGTCTCCCGGGTCTCTCGGCAGCATGCAGTCCTTGTTTTCCGGATCCTTCTTCCAGGCCCCGTACGGGGTCGGGATGCGCATCATGCGGATGACGCCGTCGCCGTCGAGATCCTCTTCCTTCACGCCGCCCTTGACTTCATTGTGGACCTTGTTGACGGAACGGATCGTATACGGGGTGGTGAGCCAGGTTTCCGTGCCGTCCGGGGTAATCCGCGGGACAGCATAGATGGTCATGGTGTCGAGCAGTTTTGTGACTTCAGCATCTTTTCCATAGTTGGTGATCAGGTAATCCAGCATATGCATGGCCGCCATGGAGCCGGTGATCTCACCCGCATGGGTGTTGCCGTCCACGTGCCAGCCCGGCTTGCTCAGGGCATCACCGGTCTTCTTGTTCGTGACGGTTACACCATACTGGTTGCGGCCTTCCGCCGTGACGACGTTAACCTCGAGGGTGACCAGGTCCGGATACTTTTCCGCAAAGTATTCCAGATTAGCCTTCAGCTCCTCGTAGTTGTAGTAGTGGTCATACTTGAACGTTGTTTTCATAAGCGTTCTCCTTTACATCAGGACTTTGCTCAGGAATTCCTTTGTCCGCGCGTTCTGCGGATGATCGAAGATCTGCTCCGGGGTGCCTTCCTCCATGATGATGCCTTCATCAATGAACAGGATCCGGTCACTGATGGACTTGGCAAAGCCCATCTCATGGGTAACGATGACGCAGGTCATGTCCCGCTCGGCCAGGTCCCGGATGACATCCAGGACTTCCTTGACCATTTCCGGGTCAAGCGCCGAAGTCGGTTCATCGAACAGCATGACATCCGGATGCATCGCCAGGGCGCGGACAATCGCCAGTCTCTGCTTCTGGCCGCCGGACAGCTTGCGCGGGTATTCCTGCGCCTTGTCTTCCAGGCCGACCATCTTCAGCAGGTCCATCGCTTCCTTTTCGGCGTCTTCCTTCTTGATCTTCTTTTCCAGAATCGGCGTGATGGTAATGTTGTCCAGCACGTTCAGGTGCGGGAAGATGTTGAACAGCTGGAAGACCATGCCGATCTTCTGGCGGTGCTTGTCCAGGTCGGTATCCTTGGCGTTGAGTTCCTCGCCCTCGAAGATGACCTTGCCGCTGGTCGGCACCTCAAGCATGTTCAGGCAGCGCAGGAAGGTACTCTTCCCGCCGCCGGACGCGCCGATGATGGATACGACTTCGCCCTTATAGATTTTTTCGTTGACACCCTTCAGTACTTCCAGGTTTCCGAAGCTCTTATGCAGGTCGACGACCTCAATGAGCGGCTGTTTTTCTTTATCA
>JAEEHG010000012.1 GCA_016280695.1 Solobacterium sp.
TATTGAAAAAACCGCGGCAATCAACGAGGAGCTGGATATGTTCCGCGAATCCGCCATCAACTCCGTCGTTGAGCGGCGGGATACGATCATTGTTGCCTCGGTGGCGTGCATCTACGCGGCCAGTGACCCGGAACAGTACAAGGACATGTTCTTCACGGTCCGGGTCGGTGAAGAGATTGAGCGCAACACCCTGCTGCGGAAGTTCATCGACCGCCAGTATGTGCGCAATGACATGGATCAGGGCCGGGGCACGCTGCGGGTACGCGGGGATGTGATCGAAGTCGTGCCGGCGTACACAGACCAGTTCAATATCCGGATTGAGATGTTCGGCGATGAAATCGAGCGGATTACCGAAGTGGACCCGCTGACCGGGCACGTGCTGAATGCCTATCAGTTCTACAACATTTTCCCGGCGACCGGCTATGCCCGCTCGCATGAGCAGATGCTCAGGGCCTGCAACGATATCGAGGCGGAACTGGAAGAACGGCTGAAGTACTTTGAGCAGGAAGGCAAGCCGCTGGAAAAGGAACGGCTGGAACAGCGCACCCGGTTTGACCTGGAAGCGCTGCGGGAAAACGGCTACTGTGCCGGTATCGAGAACTACTCGATGCATATTGACGGCCGGGTGCCGGGCCAGCGTCCGTATAACCTGTTTGATTACTTCCCGGATGATTACCTGCTGATCGTGGATGAATCGCATGTCTCCCTGCCGCAGATCCGCGGCATGTACAACGGTGACCGGCAGCGCAAGGAAGTGCTGGTCCAGTACGGTTTCCGGCTGCCCAGTGCCCTGGATAACAGGCCCATGCGCTTTGATGAATTCGAAGGGATGATCAACCAGGTCATCTACTGTTCGGCAACCCCGGGAGATTATGAACTGGATCATGTCAATCATGAAGTTGTGGAACAGATTATCCGGCCGACCGGACTGCTCGATCCGCTGATCAGGGTCAAGCCGACCCGGGGCCAGATCGATGATATCTGTGACCAGCTCGATGCCCGCATCAAAGCCGGGGAACGGGTGCTGATCACCACTCTGACTGTCCGCATGGCAGAGGACCTGACCGATTACCTGAAAGAGCGCAGCTACAAGGTGGCCTATCTGCACCATGAGACCAAGACCCTGGAGAGGTCCCAGATTATCCATGACCTGCGGCTGGGCAAGGTGGATGTCATCGTCGGCATCAACCTGCTCAGGGAAGGCCTGGATATCCCGGAAGTATCCCTGGTCTGTATTCTGGATGCGGACAAGGAAGGCTTCCTGCGCAGTGAGCGTTCACTGATCCAGACCATCGGCCGGGCTGCCAGAAACGCCCATGGCGAAGTGCATATGTACGCCGATGTCATCACTGACTCCATGCGCCGGGCCATTGACGAGACCAACCGCCGCCGGGCCATCCAGCAGGCCTACAACGAGGAACACGGCATCATCCCGCAGACGGTTATCAAGCCGGTGGAAGACGCGATCCGCGGCAAGGAAACAAAGGAAATGGCGGCGAAGTATCTGAAGAAGAAAGCCAGACTGAGCAGGCATGAGAAAGAAAAGATGCTGGCCGGCATGGAACAGGAGATGCGCGAAGCGGCCAGACTGCTTGACTTTGAGCGGGCTGCCGAACTGCGCGATATGATCTTCGAACTGAAAGCTGAAGAATGAAAAGGAGACCCTGAAGGTCTCCTTTGTGTTGTGTTTTGATCAGCAGAAAAATCTTAATAATAACTTAATCACCGGAATCCGGTCATGCCGGCACCGGCAGAAAAACACAGATTCAGGCAGTCCGGCACTGTTTTTCAAGGTGTTCGGCAGAGTATTGTACATATCAGCCGGGTGGCAGGGACGGTTGCAGAGACTGCCCGTTTTTTCTATAATCACAATCGTCAGAGGATAAAAAAGAATCATGGCTGAAAAAAAGGATTTCATGAGCGAACTGGCCCGTCAGGTTGATGCCAAAAAGAGGGGCGAGGTAGAAAAAATAAATTCCGTGGATGATTACGTGCCGAAGAAGCGCAGGGCCGTCAGCGAAGAAAAGCCGGAAACAGCCGAACCGGTCCGCGAGCCTGAACCGGAAAAAACACCGGAGCCGCAGCCGGCAGCCTCGGCGGAACCGGTAAAACCGCAGCCGGTCCCCGAGCAGGAAGAAGTGCCGGAAACACCAAAGGCCAAGCCGGTTTTCATTATGCCCGCGAAAAAGGAAGAGCCGGCTGATGAAGCGGATGATGACGATTTGTACGATGACGATGATGCATATGACGGACCTGAAAGCTTCGCAGAGGAAAAACTGGTCCGGGTTGATAAGCCGCGGCGGCAGCTGAAGCCGGCCGGCATTGCCCTTCTGGCTGTGCTGGGAGCGGCCCTGCTGTTCGGGATCTGGTGGATTTTCTTTGCGCCCCATATTCCGATGCCTGACTTTGTCGGCCAGCCGGTCAGCACGGTTTCCACCTGGGCCAAGCAGAACCAGATGGAGAGCGGCGTAGTTGCCATGGCGCCGGCCGAATACAGCATGGAATATGACAAGGATATCGTCATCCGGCAGAGTGTGGCACCCGGCCGCAAGGTCAAGCCGAACACGCCGGTCACGATCACTGTATCCAACGGTCCTGACCCTGATGAAGAAATTGAATTCCCGAATATCTATTTCATGACCCAGCAGGAAATCATGGACTGGAAAAACGAGAATAAACTGCTGAAATTCAAACTGACAACCCAGTACAGCAGCACCGTCCCGAGCGGCGAAGTCATTTCCTATGAAGTGAAGAACGGCAGTGAGGATATGTTCACCCGCGGTACGACGCTGAATGTCATCTGTTCCAAGGGACCGGCGCCGGCCAGCCAGGTGACCGTGGATGATTTCCGCGGCAAAACCTATGCCGAAGTGGAAGCCTGGGCCCGGAACAAGAAGGTCCTGGTGGAAAAAAGGGAAACCAACAGCGCGACGGTGGCGGCCGGCAATGTCATTTCCACTGACCGGCAGCCAGGTACAACCATGACGGAAGGCGATGTCCTGATCGTCATTGTTTCCAAGGGCAAAGGTGTGACCCTGCCGAATTTTGTCGGCTATACAGCGGAGCAGATGCAGGCGTGGCAGGCCGGTAAGGGAAACAATGTGACGATCATCTATACAGAAAAGTATGACTGGGCCCTGGAGGGCACCATTATCGGCCAGGACATCCCGCCCGGCAGCCTGGTGGATGAAGGGTCAGTGGTGATGCTGACAAGATCACTGTACATGCCGCTGATGGAAACACATTCCCGGGAGTGGCTGGGGCAGGATTACCTGCAGCTGAAGAAATGGGTTGATGATGTCAACGGCAAGGACAGGAGTGTCAATATCCAGGCCGGTGAATACATAGGCGCCGCTGAGTGTTCCAATGAATTTCCCACACCGGGCCAGATCATTGCGTATGCATGCTTCTACGGAACCAGTGACCTTGCGGATGGCTGCGGTCGGCCGCTCAACGCATATTCCCGGATCGGGTATAAAATTTCAACCGGGGCGTGCGGGGTGGCACCAGCACCAGCTCCGGCACCGAAACAGGTAATTGTTACCGGCGACAACATTAAAGATCTTGGCGCGGTTCAGAGTTTCTGTGGCGGAAGTGTTAACTGCAAGTACTCGACCGGTGACACCGGCGGGGCAGACGTGATTGCCACAATCAACGGGAAACAGTATAAATCCGGTGATACATTTACGGAGATTATCAATGAAGGCAGTACGATTAATATCGTATTGAACAATTCACCCGCGAGTCCGGAAGCGTCCGGAGGATCATCTGAGTCTTCGGGTTCTGATAAAACCGGAAGTGAAGCAGGCGGAGAATAATACCGGGAGGATATGATATGAATTTTTTAGCGCGGGCATGGAGATACATCACCAGAAAACCGACAAAGTCGATCCTGCTGATGATCACGTTCTTTGTCATCGGGAACCTGGTTATTCTCGGTCTCGGCATATCCACGGCGGCAGAAAATGCCAAGATCCTCACCCGGATGAACATGCGGGCAGCGATCAGTTATGAAGTAGACTACGAGAAATTCTATGAATGGGTCAACACGCTCGAGGATGAGGATGAAATCAATCAGGCCTACCGGTCCTATCCGACGGTTGATGAAGAAATGGCGCTGAAACTGGCGGAGGATGAGCGCGTCAAGGCATTCAACTACAACATCACGAACATGGCGTATTCCCATGGTTTTGACAGTGTGCCGGTCGGCAATGAGGAAAACCGCGGCACCAGCACATACATTGACGAAGAAGGCAACGAACAGGCCTATATCGAGCCGAACATTGCCATCAACGCGAACATGTTCCCGAATATGATCGAACTGGCGGAAGGCACCTATACGGTGGTGGAAGGCCGCTTCTATGATCAGAACGACATTGACCAGGCTGCCCCTGTCTGCCTGATCACTTCGGAAATGGCCGAGGTCAACGGACTGAAGGTCGGTGACTCGATTTCCTATACGATGTTCGGACAGTGGGAGAAAGCGGAACTGGAGCAGAACGGGGTGGATACCGAGGATATCTATCAGGAACTGGAAATCATCGGTATCTTCAACAATGCCAACGAGGTTGATCCGAACTCGGACCGCTTCCGCTGGATGGGTCCTTCGGAGTCCCCGAAGAATATAATCCTGATGCCGCTGACGTCTTATGGCGAGTATGCCAAAGCGCTCATGCGGAAGATGTACGAAGAGGTCTATATGAAGCAGAATCCGGAAGGCTTTCAGGATATTGACCTGGATGAACAGCTGGAAGGAACCACCCGCCCGAGCCGGGTCATCTACCTGCTCAATGATCCGCTCGATGTCGATGATTTCATCCGGGATCATCAGAATGATATCGGTGAATATCTGAAGCTGAACGCCAACAACGACCAGTTCAAGAAACTGGCCAGACCGCTGGATACGCTGAGCTTCTTTGCCGGCATCATTGTCTGGATCGTGGTCATCAATGCCATCGTCATCATCTCGCTGGTAACGGCCCTGACGCTGAAGACCAGGGAATATGAGATCGGTGTACTGCTTTCCATCGGTGTCTCCAAGATCAAGATCATCCTGCAGCTGTTTGCGGAACTGATCCTGATTGCGCTGCTGGGCTTCTCGCTGGCCGCCGTGAGCGGTTCCCTGATGGCCGGCAGTGTGGGCCGGGTGGTGCTGGACTACCAGACCAATACGGAAGCCCAGTACGGTGAAGTGACGGATGACGGCGGCTATTACTGGTACGGCGACGGGGACTACTTCACCACTGTGACCCAGGATGACCTGCTGTCGAAGTATGAAGTGAAGATTTCCCCGCTGCTGATCGGTGAGATCTACCTGCTCGGTACGGCAGTTGTGCTGGTGGCGATTGTTGTTCCTTCGTTTATGATCATGCGGCTGAATCCGAAGCAGATTCTGCTGGAGCAGAACTGAGGTGACAGGGATGAGTACAATTCTGAAACTTGAGAATATCTGTTACGGATATGAGGACGGCGGCTACCGCCGGGAAATCCTGAAGAACCTGTCCTATGAATTTGAAGCCGGTACGTTCTACACGATTCTCGGGCCTTCGGGTTCGGGCAAGACAACCCTGCTGAGCATCATGGCCGGCCTGGATAAACAGGAAGCCGGCAAGGTGTACTACGAAGGGGAAGACATCGATGCGATGGGTCTCTACAAATACCGCCGCAACAAGATCGGGGTCGTCTTTCAGTCCTATAACCTGGTCAATTATCTGACCGGGGTGGAGAATATCCTGCTGGCCATGACGGAAACGGACAACCAGCTGCCGCCGAACAAGAAGGAACTGGCATATGCGCTGCTGAACATGGTCGGCATCGCGAATACCAAGGCAGACCGGATGATTTCCAAGCTGTCCGGCGGTGAGCAGCAGCGGGTTGCCATTGCCCGTGCCATCGCCGGCAACGTGGACCTGATCTTCGCGGATGAACCAACCGGAAACCTGGATACCGAAACGGAGCAGGAGATCATCAAGCTGTTCCAGATGCTGGCTGATGAGTACGGCAAGACGATCATTGCCGTAACCCACTCCAACGAAGTATCCAAGCTGTCAGACCGGCGCATCCTGCTGAAAAACGGCGTCTTGAACGATATTCAGTAAGAGAAGTTGAAAAAACTTCTCTTTTTTTTGCAGCATTTCTGTTTCCGGCGGTGTTTCCATAGTGACAGGAGGTAAAAGAATATGAAACCTGACAGCGCAAAACAGCTGAATCACCTGACGCCGACGGAACGGAAAATCCTGGAATTCCTGCAGGATCATCCGGAACGGCCATGTTCGCCGGAAGAAATCTACACGGCTGTCTGGCAGGCAGAACCATTCGACTGCCGCGGAGTTGTGGCGGTTCACCTCTGCCATCTCCGCGAGAAGATCAAGGGGGTGCCGGCAGCGCCGAGTATTATCTCCCTGTGGGGCAGGGGATACCGGCTCGTGACAGAATAACGGAGGAAAGAAATGAAAGGAGTACTGATTATGACGGCACTGGCTGCACTGCTGTGCGGCTGTGCCGGCAAGCGAGATAAGCCGCCCTCCGGGCTGGCCAATCCCTGGAAAGAGGTGGACGGCCCGGAGGCGGCAGCGTCTGAAGCCGGGTTTGAGATTACGGTGCCGGAACAGATCGAAGGCTATGGGGCCCCGGTCTTCCGGGTCGCGGATGACATGGTGGAAGTGGTTTACCGGACGGATGAAGATGTCCTGACCATCCGCAAGGCCCCGCTGACCGGGACGGAAGGCAAAAAGGACGACATTACCGGCGATTACAGCGAATATGAAGAGTTCCGCATCATTGACGGGCTTGACTTCTGCTTTGAAACCCGCGGTAATAACGATCTCATCAACAACGCCGTGTGGGATGACGGGACGATGAACTACGCCGTCATCGTCAATCCCGGCACATCGCGCGGCCTGGAATTATCTGTTATCATGGAGCTGATGAAAGCCGTGAAATAAGATGGCACTATCCGTGCAGGAAATACGCATCCGCAGACTGCTGAATACCTATGGCGACAGCATTTTTCGGCTTGCCCGCTCATACCTGCACAATGAGGCCGATGCCCAGGAAATCGTCCAGGACACAATCATCCAGCTGCTCCGGTATGATCCGGATTTCCCCGACAGCGGGAAAGAGAAAGCATGGCTGATGAAGACGGCCGCGAACCTGTCCCGCAACCGGATCCGGTTCAACCAGACGCATGAAACCGATGAACTGCAGGAACAGCTGGCCGCTGAAGAGAAAACCGATCTCTCGTATGTCTGGGACGCGGTCAGGCAGCTGCCGCAGAAACAGCGGGAAGTCATCCATCTGTTTTACCAGGAAGGCTATTCCACAAAGGAAATCGCGGAAATTCTCGGCCGCATGGAAGGAACGGTCCGGGCTGATCTCAGTCGGGCCAGAGCCGCATTGAAAACGATACTGAAGGAGGCGTATGACTTTGAAGAATAACTATCGAAAACTCATGGATGAAGTCAGCCTCAGTGAAGATCAGAAAGAACAGATGCTGGCGAATATCATGCGGGCTGATCTGCAGCCGGTGCGGCGGAAGCGCTCGTGGAAACCGGTATATGCTTTCCTGACCATTGGCGTCTGTGCAGGCCTGGTCCTGCCGCGCATCATGCCGCGGTCCGGCAGTGCTGCCCCGATGATGGCTGATGCCGCTGCCGAACCGGAAGAAAAGATGATCAATGCAGTCCCGGCCGAACAGAATACATCCTTCAGCATTGCGTCGGCCTCCGGTTCTGAAGACAGCCTGCCGGCGGCGGAAGAACGGGCGGAAGATGCCGGCGATCCGCTGGCTGCAGCACTGCCGTTCACGGTGACGCAGATCACGCAGGATTACCACGAAGAACGCACCCTGATCACTTATGAGGGTGAAGAGAACAGTCTGTATCTGACCGAAATTCCCGAGGCGGTCTGGAAGCGCAGCAATGACAGCGGCGCGATCAGCCTGCCGTGTGAAAAGGACGGGATGATCCGTTACGGCCTTGCGGAAAAGGACGGCATGGTTTACGTTCTGGAATTTGCCGAGCCGGTTCCGCCTGAAACAATGGAACTGCTGCTGGAACTGATTCGGGAGTGACATATAATTACGAATTCTGTAAAATAAACTGAATAAACAACAGAAAGAGGTAATGACTATGGACACGATGCAGCTGTTAAGACTGATTGAAACAGATCCCCTGATCAGTGATCAGGATCTGGCGGATGCGCTCAATGTGACTGCCGGTGAAGTATCGGCAGCGAAGAAGAGGCTTGAAAATGACAAGGTAATCTGCGGTTACCGGACGATTATCAACTGGGACCGGACCGGGGCTGAACACTGTGATGCGATCATCCAGGTCAGCGCCAAGCCGGAACGGGACGTGGGCTATGACCGGATTGCCGGCCGGATTGCCCGCTATCCGGAAGTGACCAGTCTTTACCTGATGAGCGGGACCAGTGAATTCTTTGTCTTCATCGAAGGCACGACGATGCGGGAAGTATCCGATTTCGTGGCCCGCAAGCTGGCGCCGATCGAAGGCGTGACGGCAACGGTTACGTGCCTGCAGCTGAAACAGTACAAGATTGAAGGAAGGCTCCTGGAAGAGGAAAAGCGCGCTGATGAGCGCCAGCTGGTGGAGCCATGAGCATAAAGGAAAGACTCAACGAGAATGTCAGGGCCCTGCGGCCGTCCCTGCTGTGGCAGTTCTTCGCCATGGCCATGGATACGCCGAATGTCATCTCCCTGAGTGTCGGCGAGCCGGACTTCCCGACCCCGTGGCACATCAGTGAAGAAGGCATCTATGCCATCGAACGGGAGCGGACATATTATCCGCCGAGCCTCGGCTTTACCCAGCTGCGGCGCGGGATTGCGGCTTACTATGAACGCCGCTTCGGTGCGGAGGGCTATACCGCTGACAATGTCATGGTTACGGTCGGGGCCAGTGAAGGCATTGACCTGGCCTGCCGTTCATTCCTGCAGAAGGGGGATGAGTGCATCATCCTTGATCCGGGCTACGTTGCCTATGAACCGTCGGTCATCCTGACCGGCGCAACCCCGGTCTATCTGCAGCTGGAAGAAAAAGACGGCTTCAAGGTCAAGGCCGAAAGCCTGCGGAAAGTGCTGAACGAGAAGACCAAGATGATCATTCTCAACTATCCCAGCAATCCGACCGGCGGGGTCATGACCAGGGAAGATTATGAAGAACTCGTGCCGCTGCTGAAGCAGTACAACGTCATCGTCGTGGCAGATGAGATCTATCTGGAGCTGGTCTACGGGCAGAAACCGTTTTCCATCGCCTGTATTGAAGAGCTGCGTGACCAGCTGATTATCGTCAGCGGGTTCTCCAAAGCCTGGTCCATGACCGGGTGGCGGCTGGGATACATGCTGGCGGATCCGGAACTGATCCTGACCATGAACAACATTCACCAGTATTCCACGGTCGGCCCGGCAACCCCGGCCCAGTTCGCGGCCATTGAGGCAGTATCGCCGAAAAGCGACCGGGATATCGATACACATGTACAGTCCTTTGAAAGCCGGCGCAATTACCTGACCGCCCAGCTGAACCGCATGGGACTGCATACACCACTGCCGGAGGGGGCGTTCTACGTTTTCGCCAACATCACCTCCACCGGCCTGTCCAGTTACGATTTCTGTGTCCGGCTGCTGCAGGAACAGGCAATCTGCGTCATTCCCGGTACGGCGTTCGGCGCCAGCGGGGAAGGCTTTGTCAGAATCTCCTATGCCTACAGCCTGCAGGAACTGAAGACAGCCTGTGCCAGGATCGAACAGTTTCTTGAAAGCCTGAAATAACCGTTCAGAAGAAAGGGGTTATCATGAAGAAAAGATTCAGATATCTGCTCGCTGCAGCAGTACTTTCAGTGAGCCTTGCCGGCTGCTCGTCAGCTTCCGGCGGATCATCCTACGCGGCCAATTCGGCAGCGGACAGTTACCCGGAGGAAGCCGCTTACGGGATTGCCGACTACGAATACAAGACAGAAGATGCGGCTGTGCCCATGCCGGACGCCGTGGATGAAGACAGCGGCAGCGCAGTGCTGAACCAGGATAAGATGGTTTACCGGGGATCCCTTTCGATTGAAACGCTCGAATATGCTGAAACAGTAAAAAACATCAAGGAAAGAATCCGGGCCTACAACGGGATCGTGGAAGCCGAGGAACAGTATGACAATGACCGTACCTGGTACAACAGCGGTGCCACCTACCGGGGTACCTGCTCACTCCGTATGACGATCCGCATCCCGACGGAATCCTTTGAAGCGTTCCTGGATGATATGAGCGGCTCCGGCAAAGTAACCAGCCGGACCACCAACGTGGAAAACATCTCCCGCCGGTACAATGACAATGACACTGCCATTGCCGCGCTGGAAAAGCAGGAGGCGAGACTGCTGGAAATGATGGACAGGGCCGAAACCATCGAGGATATGATCATCATCGAACAGCGCCTGACCGAAGTGCAGACCGAACTGAACCAGAAGCGCAGCTACAGGAGTTCCATGGATACGGATGTCAATTATTCCACCATCTATCTCGATGTCCGGGAAGTGCTGGAATACACTCCGACCCCGGAAGGACAGCGGACCGGCACCTTCCTGTACCGCCTGCAGAACGCTTTCCGTTCGAGCTGGAACAGCTTCCTGTGGCTGCTGGAAAGCCTGCTGTTCCTGATCATCCACATCCTGCCGTGGCTGATCATCATCCTGCCGTGCGGCTGGCTGCTGCGCCGGTTCATCAGAAAGAATGATGCCCGGAAAGCGGACAAGCCGGTACGGGAGCGCGCATTCCCGCGGCGGCGCACGATGAAGGACCGGGAAGTGCTGAAAACCGAAGAACCGGAGAACCGGGACAAGCCGGTCCTGTAGGAACCGCAAAAGAACAGCGGACAGCCGTGTGACTGTCCGCTTTTTTCTGCCTCCGGCTGTCCGTGACAAAGAATTTTGATAGACGCCCGTCTGACGGCGGACATACAATAATGTAAAAGAGGTGATCGCATATGAAGATCGGAAAAGACTGCAGGAACGCAGAATGAATCATCACTGCACACAGGAAGAAATCGCCGCTGTGGCCGGGGTAAGCCGGCAGACAGTATCCAACTGGGAAACGGACAGATCACTTCCTGATATAATCAGTCTATTAAGACTCAGCGAATACTACGGCATCAGTGTGGATGTCTTGATCGGGAAAGGAAAAGGATAAAACATATGACACGGAAAATTGTCGCAATCGGCGGCGGGGATAACGGCTATATCAGGTCTGACGGGACAAAATCAGCGTATGAAACCGGTGCAATGGATCAGGAGATCATCCGGCTGACCGGGAAGGAACATCCTAACTATCTGCTGATTGCCCACTCCCAGCCGTACGAAAGACAGGAAGGCTACTTCGCGGTCATGAAGGCCATTTACGCGGATATGTACGGCTGCCCGTGCCGCACGCTGTACAGTCCGCAGCTGAGCGAACCGGAAA
>JAEEHG010000109.1 GCA_016280695.1 Solobacterium sp.
GCTTCAGCCTGTCCACCGCCGGGATCCTGTCCTTTCTGATGGCGGTGCTGCGGCCCCTGGCGGCCGTGCTGACCTGGATCGGCAACGCGGCGGCGAAACTGACGAAAGGGGACGGGGAAGTCTCCGTAACCGAAGATGAACTCTATGACATCATTGAGGATATGACCGAAGAGGGCACCCTGGATGAAGACCAGGGCGACCTGATTTCATCGGCCCTGCAGTTCCAGGATGTGACGGCTGAGAACATCCTGACCAGCCGGGTGGACATGGCGGCCATAGACATTACCATGGACCAGCAGGAAATCCTGTCGGTCATCAAGGAAGAAAACCACAGCCGGCTGCCGGTCTATGAAGGAACCATTGACCACATTGTCGGCATCCTGCAGATCCGCAAGTACATCAAAACCTGGCTCGTGCAGGGCGACAAGACCGAACTGGCCCCGCTGCTGGACAAGCCGTACTTTGTGCACCAGTCCGTTAAGATCGATGACCTGCTTTCAGCCATGTCCAAGGAAAAGCAGAACGTTGCCATCGTCACCGACAACTACGGCGGCACGCTGGGCATCATCTCCGTGGAGGATATCCTGGAGGAACTGGTGGGCGAGATCTGGGACGAAGACGACAGCGCCGAAGAGAATATCGTGAAGATTACGGATGATACCTGGAGTGTCAACGCGGATGACCTGGTAACGGATATCCTGGATGACCTTGGCATCGACTATACGGAGGAACAGGAAGAAGAGGTCGGCAACAAGCTGATCAGTGAACTGGCTTACGAATCGTTCGGGGAGATCCCGGCGGAAGGGGACAGTTTCCGTTACCTGAACCTGCTGATTACCGTACAGATCATGGACAATAACCGGATCGTACGCCTGAAGATCAAAAAACTGGCAGAAGAAAGGGGTGAGGACGCATGATTTACGTGCTGATTGCAGCCGTGGTGCTGTGCATCCTCTGCTCGGCCTTCTTCTCGGCTTCGGAAATGTCATTCTCCTCAGCCAACCGGATCCGGCTGGAAAACGCGGCGGAAGAGGGCAACAAGGCAGCGGCCCGGGCCGTGAAGATCATCGAGAAGTTCGAGGATGCCCTGTCGGCGATCCTGGTCGGCAATAACCTCGTCAACATCGCGGCTTCTTCCCTGGGCTCGGTTCTGGTGATCCTCTTGCTGAGTGAGAAGGATGCCTGGGTCAGCACCGTCGTGATTACCGTGCTGGTTGTCATCTTCGGCGAGACCATCCCGAAGATCGCGGCCAAGAAAAACGCGACCCGCTATGCCATGTCCTTTGCCGGACCGCTCTATGCGCTGATGCTGCTCTTCAAGCCGGTCACCTGGATCGTCGTGAAGCTGACGGATCTTCTGACCCGCGGGCTGAAGGGTGATGAACAGGCTGATGATGACGCGGCCGTCGAGGAACTTCATTCCATTATCGAGACCGCCGAAGATGAAGAGGTCCTTGATGAAGACTCTTCGGAACTGGTCAGCGCGGCCATTGATTTCGCGGACATCTCCGTATCGGAAGCCATGACGGCCAGGGTGGACCTGATCGCCATCGACATCGATGATGACCGGGAGGAAATCATGGAGACCATTGAACAGTCGGCCTATTCCCGGATCCCGGTCTATGAAGACAGTATTGACAACATCATCGGCATCCTGTCGCTGAACCATTTCCTGAAGGCCTGCATTGACGACCGCAATGTGGACATCCGCGGACTGCTGATGCAGCCGTACTTCGTATACAAGACCACTAAGCTGCCGGCGGTGCTGGAGATGCTGCGGGATTCTCAGCAGCACATGGCCATCGTTACCGATGAATACGGCGGTACGCTGGGGGTTGTGACCATGGAGGATGTCCTGGAGGAAATCGTCGGGGACATCTGGGATGAAACCGATGTGATCGAAGATGACGTCAGTGAAATCGAGAAAGGTGTCTATGAAATCGACGGGGACACCCCGGCGGACGAACTGGTCGAGCTGCTCGGCTGGGATGAACTGTCATTCGATTTCGAGAGTGAAACCGTAGGCGGCTGGTGCATCGAGATGCTGGAAGGCTTCCCGGAACCGGGTGAGTCATTTACCTACCGTGACGTCACGGTGGAAGTGATGGAAACGGATGAACGCCGGGTCACCAAGGTACGGGTAAAAACACCGGAAACGAAATAAATGCCCTGAACGGGCATTTTTTCATGTGTGTTTTTCCAGATAATTCTTCCAGAGTTCCGGGCCGTTGACCAGCATGTCCTGATAGGCCGCGGTCATGATCGGCCGGATCACGGTGAAGTGTTCCGCGACGCCATAGGCCTGGGGGATGATCCGGGTGATCTTGTCAACCTGGGCCGCGATCTTGTTGGCCAGGGCATTTTCATCGAGCTTGCGGATGCTCAGCGCCCCGGTGGTGAAGCGCCTGTCTTCAAAGTCCAGCCGGATCAGGAAGCGGCAGACATCATCATATTCCGCCAGCATATATTCATCCGGTTCTTCCTGCAGGTGCAGGTCCTCAACGCATTCGTGCACCAGCTGGGCCTCGCTCTTCCTTGTCAGGAAGCTGGGATTGGGCTTCACGATAGCCAGGTTGACCAGGCCGCGCAGAAACAGGTCATAGCCTTTTTTGTCATAGCGCATATCAAGCAGCTCCAGCCGGCGCTGATCCCCGGGGTCATGGAATTCTTCCAGGCGTTCCAGCAGGACTTCGCGTTTTTTGGCTGCCGGTGAGATTTCAAAGTAGTGCTCCGGCCAGTTGTCCAGATAACTGGCGTAATTCTCTCTTTTCAGTGTCATGCATCCATTATACAGGAAAATATCCCGGGCATATCAACTGTTTCCCGGGGGATCTTCCGCTATAATGACAGCGGAACAAAGGAGAAGAACTATGCAGATCATATACTGGTCCGACTACGCCTGCCCGTTCTGCTATATCGGCGAAGGGTTCCTGAAACAGGCGATTGCCAAACTGGATACAAACGAGAAGTTCGAGTTCGTCATGAAGGCTTTCCAGCTCGACCCGGGGGCTCCCCTGAAAGCGGAAAAGCCGAACATCGAAAGAACCATGGCCAAGTATCATATGACCCGCGAGCAGGCGGAAGCGCGCCTCGGGCAGATGAACGCCATGGCGGCCGCGGCCGGGCTGGAATTCAACTATGCCACGGCACTCAACACCAACACGCTGGACGCGCACCGGCTGACCAAATACGCGCAGCGGGAAGAGCCGGAAAAGGCTGCCAGGCTGATCGAAACGCTGTATGAGAATTACTTTGTCCGCAACACGGAACTGGCTGACCATGCCGTGCTCAAAGCCGCGGCGGCTGAGACCGGGCTGAACATGGAGCGGGTGGAACAGGTGCTCGCCTCGGATGAATACCTGCACAAGGTCCGCGGTGAGATCCAGGAAGCGGCGGAGATGGGCATCCGCGGCGTACCGTTCTTCATCATCGGCCAATACGGGGTATCGGGGGCCCAGCCGGCGGAATTCATGCAGGAAGTGCTGGAAACCGTACTGAAGGAAGAAATGCAGCAGAAGATGAAGGCCGGCATGGCCTGCGGCATTGACGGCTGCGATATCTGAGCCGCAGACACAGAAACAGACAGAAGCAGACGCTGATCACGGGCGTCTGTTTTTTTTCATGGTTTCCCATATGTGCTATGATGATGCGGCAGAGGTGAAGCATATGCGCTATGTAAAACTGGGACATTCGGATATTACCGTACCGGTGATCTGTGTCGGCGGGATGTCATTCGGGAAGCCATCCGAGGAATTCCATGCCTGGACACTGGGACAGGCCGATACCGAAGCCATGATCGCCCATGCCCTGGAACTCGGGGTGAATTTCATTGATACGGCCAACCAGTATGGCGGCGGCACGAGTGAAGAATACATCGGCCGGGCGCTGAAAAACCTCGGGGTGCGCCGGGAAGATGTCGTGCTGGCCTCGAAAGTCTATTTCAACGAAGGGAAACTGTCCCGGCAGGCGATCCTGCGGGAAATCGAGGGGAGCCTGACACGCCTGCAGACAGATTACCTGGACCTGTACCAGATTCACCGGTTTGACTATGACACACCGATGGAAGAAACCATGGCAGCCCTGCACGAACTCGTACAAAGCGGCAAGGTGCGGGCCCTGGGGGCTTCGGCCATGTACGGCTATCAGTTCCACAACCTGCAGCTGCTTGCCGAACAGCACAGCTGGACACCGTTTGTGACCATGCAGAACCACTACAACCTGCTCTACCGCGAAGATGAGCGGGACCTGATCCCGGTCTGCCGGCAGTATGGTGTTTCGCTGATCCCGTACAGTCCGCTGGCGGGCGGGCATCTCACCCGGCCGGCCTGGAACAGTGATTCCCTGCGCAGCCGCACCGACCGCCTGACCCCGGCCAAATATGACCGCTATAAAGACGAAGACATGGAGATCATTGCCCGGGTCGAAGCAGTGGCGGAGCAGCACCATGTGTCCATGGCGGTCACGGCCCTGGCCTGGCTGTATGGCAGGGGATGTGCCTCGCCGATCGTCGGCGCCACAAAAATGAAGCATTTCGACGATGCCTGCCGGGCGGCTGACTGCGTGCTGAGCGAGGCGGAAATGAAATATCTGGAGGAACCGTATACGGCCCGGAAGGTCAGCGGCGCGCGGTGAAAACAGGCTTCTGTATTTATACTGTGAAAAACTGTACCTGATACAGGTACAAAGAAATATAAATGAAAACATATCGTGAACAATTTTTCATTAGATGAAAATTTTCAGTTGTGAAACATTTTAAATCGGGTATAGTTAGACTATGCAGTTTTGGAACGATCATTCTTCTCCTTGGCAAAGGAGAGTGCCAATGGACTGCAGTATTAAATAAAGGGGGCGCAGTTTATGACACGATCTCGATCTAGAAGCAGAGTTATAAAAGTCATTATGTGATGCCGGGGTTGGCCCGGCAAAAAGAAAAGGGGAGAAAAATTACTAATGAAAGATGCGTTTAAGGACTGGAAAGTTCATGTACTGGCACTGGTGCTGACACTGGTTGCTGAATTCATCGGAACAAGAAGATTTGATCTGGGCATTACTGCCTTCTCACTGTTCCCGATGCTCTATGCCCTGATGATGGGCGCAATCCTCGGCGGCGTAAAGCTGCTGCCGCGCGAAATGATGGAAACCGCTTCACCGTACATCGGCATCAGCGTTATGCTGCTGTGCGCCAAGACCGGTTCCACCATCGGCCCGAACCTGTCCAAGGTCATCGAGGCCGGCCCGGCTCTGCTGCTGCAGGAATTCGGTAACCTGGGTACTGCCCTGCTGGCTATGCCGATTGCTATCTATGTATTCAAGATGGGCCGCGCAGCCATCGGTTCCACGTTCTCGATTTCCCGTGAAGGTTCCCTCGCCATCGTTGCTGCCCAGTATGGTCTGGACTCCGATGAAGGCATGGGCGTCATGGGTGCCTATATCACCGGTACCGTGCTCGGAACACTGTTCTACGGCATCATGGTGTCCATCCTGGCACCGACCGGTATCTTCCATCCGTATGCCCTGGCCATGGCCTGCGGCACCGGTTCCGCTTCCATGATGTCGGCGTCCCTCGGCGCGGTCGTGGACGCCTTCCCGGAGATGGAAACAGAACTTACAGCCTACGCAGCGACTTCCAACATGCTGTCTTCGGTTGACGGCCTGTACATGAGCCTGTTCATCGCCGTTCCGATGTGCGAATGGATGTACAAGAAGTTCACTGCCAACAATAAGAACTACAAAGACGGCAAGCCGATTGCCAAGGAAAAGAAAGCGGCGTAAAGGAGGGAAAGAACATGACAAAGGATAACTGGTTTGTATATATCAAGGTTCTCGTACTCTCTGCTGTATTCGCTTCCATCGGCAACTGGATCAACACGATCCGGGCCGGCGCTCCGGTGACACCGCTGGATTCCCTGCCGGGCATGCTGCTGCTGTTCATCATCACTGTGCTGGGTCTGGTTGTCTGGGATCTGATCGGCAAGGCCACCGGCGGCAAGAACCTGCCGGCCATCGCCTACATTTCCCTGATTGCCATCATCATGACAATTCCGGGCTTCCCGGGTGCTGAATTCACTGCTGCCAGCATCAACAAGATCGGCCTGCTGCCGCTGTGCACACCGATCCTGGCCTACGCCGGTATTTCCATCGGCAAGGACCTGGATGCGTTCCGCAAGCAGGGCTTCGCAATCGTCATGGTCGCGCTGTTCGCCTTCATCGGTACATACATCGGTTCGGCAATCATTGCTCAGATTGTCCTGAAGGTTACAGGCATCATCTGATTATCAGTATTCACAGGCGGCTCAGGCCGCCTTTTTTCTGTCTTTTGATCAGCCGTCAATATTAATATTTTTTCTGTATGAAAGCGCTTCGAAAATGTATAATATTCTCAGCAAGATAATTTGCCCATGGCAGAAGAAGGGGGAATTAAAACATGAATCTGCTCCAGTTACTTATCAGTACACTCGCATCCAACGACTCCGTCAATTCCGTGGCGAAGAAGACCGGCCTGTCCCAGAAGCTCGTTTACAAGCTGATCATGACAGCCCTGCCTATCCTGATCCGTTACATGACCATGAACGTCGGCTCCCAGATTGGTGCCCTGTCACTGCTCA
>JAEEHG010000110.1 GCA_016280695.1 Solobacterium sp.
AGTTTTTCGGTTACCGCCCGGGAAAATCCTTCCCGGTCCACGGCCAGGGCAGAACCGGCCGGCACCCGGTGGGCATCGGCACAGCTCATGATCACCGACCCGATCAGCCGCATTTCCTCTTTCAGCAGCCCGGCCGCGTTGGTCAGGGCATCGGAACGCAGGGAGTTGGAACAGACCAGTTCGGCAAACGTGTCCGCCGCATGGGCCGGCGTGCGCTTCTGCGGCTTCATCTCAACCAGCCGGACCCGGATACCGCGCTCGGCCAGCTGCCATGCCGCTTCACTGCCGGCCAGGCCGGCGCCTATGACAATCGCTTCCTGTTTCATGGTTTATGCCTTTTTCCGGCCGTTTCTGCGGGTTGTACGGCCGCCTGTTTTCTTTGCCGTACGGGTGCTTTTCAGGGTAATCGGTTCCCCTTCCAGTGTTTCCATGTGACGGCATTCCGGGAAATTGGAACAACCCAGGAAATATGTGCCGTAGCGGCTGCGCCGTTTCAGCAGCTCGCCGCCGCACTTCGGACAGATCTTCCCGGTCGGCTCCGGTTTTTCCCTGACTTCACTGTTGAGCTGCCTGGTATACCGGCAGGTCGGGAAATTGATGCAGGCAATGAATTTGCCGTAGCGGCCGGACTTGTAGACCAGGTCACCGCCGCATTCCGGGCATATTTCCCCGGTCTTTTCCGGCTGGATCTTCTCCATCTTCTCGTACGCTTCATCGAGCAGCGGAATAAATTTCTTCCAGAAAGAGGTCAGGACCCGGACTTCATTTTCCTTGCCTTCGGCTATCTCATCCAGTTCGTTTTCCATCCTGGCGGTGTATTTCGTATTGATGATTCCCGCAAAGAACTCATCCAGTTTCTCCACGGTCAGGATGCCCTGCGCCGTCGGGAAGAATACTTTTGTCTTGGATTTCTCCGTCGAAGGCTTCAGATCAACATAACCGCGTTCCTGGATCGTATCAATGATCATCGCATAGGTGGACGGACGGCCAATCCCGTCTTCCTCCATCTCACGGATCAGTCTGGCTTCGGTATAGCGGGCCGGCGGTTCAGTGAAGTGCTGCGCAGGCTTCAGCTCCTCTGCACTCAGCTTTTCCCCTTCCGAGAGTTCCGGCAGGACTGTATCCTTGCTGGCATAGTAATCCCCGTATACTTTCAGCCAGCCGTCAAAGGTCATGCGGCTGCCGCTGGCGGTGAATTCATAGCCGTTCTGTGACAGTGTGATGCCTTCGCCGCTGAACCTGGCCGGGGCCATCAGGGAAGACAGCGCCCGGGCATAGATCAGTTTATACAGCTTGTACTGTTCATTGGTCAGATACGGCTTGATCTTATCCGGTTCGTTCTCAAGATTTGTCGGCCGGATGGCTTCGTGCGCATCCTGGGCATTCGAATCGTTTTTAACCCGGTATGTGCCCTGGTACTTTTTCCCGTACAGCGTCTCGATCCGTTCCCGGGCCGCCGCCATATAGACATTGGAAAGCCTGGTGCTGTCGGTACGCATATACGTGATCAGGCCTTCCTGGCCATTGCCGATATCGATGCCTTCATAGAGTTTCTGAGCAATCGACATGGTCCGCTTGGCCGAAAAGCCCAGCTTGGTAGAGGCTTCCTGCTGCAGCGTGGAGGTAATGAACGGCTTGAAAGGCGCCGCGGACTTGGTGGTCGGTTTGATACCGGTCAGGGTAAATTCACCCTGGCAGTTATTGTAAGCCTGCATGGCATCCGCTTCATTGTTCAGTTCCGCTTTCTCCCCGTTGATGCGGGCCAGGGAAGCCGTGAACGAAATGCCGTCCTTGCGGAACTTCGCGTCCAGCGTCCAGTATTCTTTCGGGACAAAGGCCTGGATTTCCTTTTCCCGTTCCACGATCAGTTTCAGGGCTACCGACTGTACCCGGCCGGCCGACTTGGACTTGATCTTGCTGTTTAAAAGCTTGGACAGTTTAAAACCGATAATCCGGTCAAGGATCCGTCTGGTTTCCTGTGAGTGCACCAGGTCCATGTCGATCGCCCGCGGCTGCCGGAACGCGTCCTGGACGGCGTTATGCGTGATTTCATGGAATGTGACCCGGTCTACGGCATCTTCCGGGAGTCCCAGTTCCTGAGCCAGGTGCCAGGAGATGGCTTCCCCTTCACGGTCCGGGTCGGTTGCCAGATAGACCTGTCCTGCCTTTGCCGCCTTGTTCTGCAGATCCTTCACGATTTCTTTTTTATCCCTTGAAATCTCATAGGTCGGCACAAATCCGGCCTCCACGTCCACCCCAAGACCGTCTTTCCCGCGGATGGCGAGGTCCCTGATATGACCCTTGCTGGAAACGACCGTATAGTCCGGACCCAGATATTTCTGAATTGTCTTCGATTTGGAGGGTGACTCCACGATGACAAGATTTTTCATTGCAACTCACCTCATCTTGTAAAACAAAGCCTAGGATACAGAAATTGATCCGTCTTTGCAAGTTCTATGTTTCATCGGCTGAAAATCCCCCACCTGTTCCGGGCGGTACAGAATCATTGCGCCCTGGGAGATCAGCAGGTTGCTGCCGGCCCCGGTTTCATCCCCGAACGGATACGGGACACACCATACCGTCCTTGACAGATTCAGGGCTTCATTCACAGTCAGCATCGTACCGCTGCGCAGGGCTGCCTGGGTGACGATGATCTGTTCGCCCAGGGCTGCCAGGATCCGGTTGCGCCAGGGGAAATGTTCTTTCCGGGGCGGGGTGCCGCGGGGATATTCGGAAAGGATCAGCTGGTTTTTCTTCATCTTCCGGTACAGCTGGTCATTGCTGCGGGGATAGTGAATATCGAGGCCGCACCCGATCACCCCGATCGTGGACCCACCGGTTTTCATGGCTGTTTCATGCACCAGGCCATCCACCCCTCTGGCCAATCCGGACACCAGCACATAACGGTCTGCCAGCCGGGCCGCAAGGTATTCCGTGACCCCGGCTCCGTATGGGCTGCACTGGCGGGAACCAACGATCGTCAGCATCGGCCGCTGCAGCAGATCCGGATCTCCTTCATAATATATAACCCAGGGCGGAAACCGCAGCTGCCGCAGCACATCCGGATACGCGGCATCAACGATAGTCAGACATTGTTCCTGTATGACCGGATATTCTTCGTGATTCTGTACTGCTTTCGCTATTTTTGACCAGTCCCCGTTGTAGCGGCGGGAAGCCCCAATCAGCAGATCTTTCAGTTCCATGGCTTCTTCTCCACAGATACTATTCGCAGGAATCCGCGGAAAGCCGGAACATCATCAAAAAAAACCGGCAGGGATTGCCGGTTTGGGTAAGCCGCAGGATTTAATAAACTCAACTCTCTTATATAAACCCTGCCGCCACCGTTATTCTTGCATTGGTTATTCCTGTTCCAGCTGGGCGGCCAGTGTTTCCGCTTCGGCCAGCACTGCCGCAAATTTATCAAGGGCTGTCGCCACCGGCTGGGGCGTCATGAGGTCCACACCGGCATGCCGCAGCTCATCCAGCGGGAACCGGCTGCCGCCCATCTGCAGGAATTCCAGATAGTGTCTGACCGCCTCCGGACCCTCGTTCAGGATCTTCTGGGAAATGGCGGCGGCACTGCTGTAGCCCGTCGCGTATACATACACATAAAACAGCATATAGAAATGCGGTATCCTGGCCCATTCGTATTTCACTTCATCATCAACGACAAGATCTTCCCCGAAGTATTCCCGGATCAGTTCCAGATACAGATGATTCAGGGTTTCCGCATCCAGGGCTTCCCCCTGTTCGGCCAGGGCATGGGCTTTCATCTCAAACTCGGCAAACATGGTCTGCCGGTAAACAGTACCCTTGAAGCTTTCCAGATACTGGTTCAGCAGCGCCATCCTGCGGCGCGGCTCATCGCAGTTTTTCAGGAGCTGCTCAATCATCAGGTTTTCGTTGACGGTGGAAGCGACTTCCGCCACGAACATTGTATAGTCCGCAAGATGTGCCGGCTGGGCATGGTTCGCCAGCCAGGAATGCATGGAATGCCCCATTTCATGCGCAATGGTGGAGACGCTTTCCAGTGTGTCCGTGTAATTCAGCAGGATATACGGCGCCGAATCATATGTGCCGGAGGAAAAAGCGCCGCCGGTTTTTCCTTTGTTCGGATAAACATCAATCCAGCCTTCATTGAATGCCCGCCTGACGGTGTTGACATAATCTTCCCCCAGGACAGCGACTGCTGAAAGAACCATCTCCCTTGCCTG
>JAEEHG010000111.1 GCA_016280695.1 Solobacterium sp.
TGAGTGAAGCGATACTCAATGCCGTGAAAAACGCGGACAGTGCCTATGGCTATCCGTCCGCCTCATCGCTGGGCCTGACCGGTGAATAAAAAACAAGACTGAAGCGCGGTATGTACTTCAGTCTTTTTAAATTGATTACCGGCGGAAGGTTTCCAGTTCGGCGATGATCTCTTTTCTCAGATCATCCTTCATGAAGGCAGCCCTGGCCGAATTGATATTCATGTCGATCAGATCGTTCCAGACAAAGCCCATTTCATTCAGGCAGTGGTCATATTCATCATCCAGATTGACCCTGGCCATGACCATGTTGTCGGTATTGATGGTTACCGGCAGGCCCATCTGCAGCAGGTTCTTGGCCGGGTGCAGCGGATAGGAGGCCCTGGTCTTGCACTGGATATTGGAAGTCGGACAGATTTCCAGGGCGATCTTTTTTTCTGCTGCTTTCCGGACCAGTTCCGGGTTCTCATAAATATGATGGCCATGGCCGATCCGGCTAACCCCGAAGCTCATGGCATCGCGGACCGTAACCCAGTCCTGTGAGTCGCCGGCATGACAGATCATGTTCAGGCCGTATTCCTTTGCCTTGGCAAACAGGGGAGCGAAATGCGTCAGCGGGACGATGCCTTCCGCGCCGGCCAGATCCAGCGCAACGATGCCGTCATCACTGAAGAACTGACGGCATACTTCCACAGTTTCCATGTTGGCGTCCCAATTGACGGTTTCCGGGCCTACACACATCATGCAGGTGATGATATTGACATGAATGCCCGGGTTTTTCTTCAGGCCTTCTTCCCGGCCGGCCAGTACGGCAGCCGCCGCATCAGCCTGTGACAGTCCTTTATGGGTATGCAGCTGCGGGGCAAAGCGGATCTCGGCATAACGGACGCCGCAGGCTGCCAGGTCTTCGATCAGTTCGGCAGTGATCCGCTGCAGGGATGCCGCGTCCTGCAGCACATCGGTCGGGGCATTGAACATCTCCAGGTATTCGTTGACGGATTCCGCATTGGAACGGTCGAACAGGAACTGCCGGTAACCTTCCAGGGTTTCACCCGGCAGGGCAATCCCGCGTTCCTGTGCCAGTTCATACATGGTTTCCACACGGAAGGATCCGTCCAGATGCAGGTGCAGGTCAATCTTCGGGAATGGATATTTTGTCATAGTCATCTCCTTGTTTCCTTTTTATCAATTATAATTAGGCTTGACAGTATTATAAACGAAAGCAGAGGTAATCAGCATGAAGATCAGGGAAATGACACTGCCGTCAAAACGGCATACAGATATTCCGGTAACCGTAGTTGACTGTGAGAAGGAAACATGCGGGCTGCTGGTGTTCGTACATGGGTTCAAGGCCAACCGCACGGAGGACGGGCGGTTTCTGACCGTGGCGAAAGCCATGGCCGAAGAAGGCTTTTCCAGCATCATGCAGGGCTTTCCGGGCTGTGATGAATCCACAGAGGACTTTATCAATTACACCCTGAAAAACTGCCTGGATGACATCGATACTTCCGTCGCCTGGATGAGGGAAAACTTCCGGCTGGATCACCGGTTCGGCATGGTCGGCTATTCCATGGGCGGCCGGCTGACCGCGCTGTACCTGCGGCAGCATCCCGAGGTACAGTGTGCCGGTTTCTGGGCCGGGGCCTGTTATGAGGCGTTCGACGGGGAAGAGACATTCCTGGGACAGAATATTGAACAGATGAAACAGGTAGCCGCCGAAAAAGGGTACTGCAATTTCTTCAATGCCTTTGACAACACCATGCTCAAGCTCAGCGGCGGCCTGCTGCAGGATATGGAAGAGATGAACCCGGTGGAGGGACTTGAAGCATTCGCCGGTGATGCAGTTGTCGTGCACGGGACGGCAGATGTTACGGTACTGCCGAAAGTCGGGAGAAATACATATGACCATCTGAACTGCGCCCGCAAAAAAGAACTGGTGCTGGTGGCAGGGGCTGACCATGGCTTTGGCGCCTGGGAAGGCAGGCCGGAACTGTCCGCGCAGCTGACGGACAATACCATCCGCTTTTTCCGGGAGAATCTGAAATGATCCTGTGCGAAGCAACCCGGGAAGATTACCTGCGGACCACTTACGCGGCCTGGCTGGGCAAGGTAATCGGGGTGCGGCTCGGGGCACCAGTGGAGAACTGGAGCCATGAGCGGATCATGGAAACCTACGGGAACCGGGAAGGCTATCTGACGGACTATGGTATTTTCGCTGCGGATGATGATACCAACGGGCCGCTGTTCTTTGTCCGGGCCCTGCTGGAAAAGGACAGCATTACAGCTGCGGATATCGGTGATGCGTTTCTGAATTATATTCCGGAATACCACGGTTTCTTCTGGTGGGGCGGTGTCGGTGTGTCTACGGAGCACACGGCTTACGAAAACCTGAAGAACGGGATCAAAGCCCCGCGTTCGGGCAGCAGGGAACAGAACGGGCTGACCATTGCCGAACAGATCGGCGGCCAGATTTTCAGTGACTGCTGGGGCTATGTGGCCGGAGCTGACCCGGAACGGGCCAGGCAGCTGGCGCTGATGGCCAGTTCCGTTACCCATGACGCAAACGGCATCCAGGGGGGAATTTTTGTCGCGGTGGCCATCGCCCTGGCCTATACGGTCAAGGACATCCACGAACTGCTGGAAGAAACGCTGAAA
>JAEEHG010000112.1 GCA_016280695.1 Solobacterium sp.
TCCATGATGTCTGGGTCTTTGCCGAACAGCGTCAGGGAGAACTGATCCCGGCCGGGCGGGGACTGATCAGTGAGGGCCGCAAGCTGGCCGATGAACTGCATTGTGAACTTCATGCCGGCCTGCCGGGCCACGATGTGGATTCGCTGGCCGTGACATTGGGCGGCTATGGGGCCGATAAAGTCCTGATTTATGACCACGAACTGCTGAAGAACTACCGGACCGAGACCTATACCGACGTCATCGCGCAGGCGGTGGAAACATACCAACCGGAGATACTCCTGTTTGTGGCTTCGAATATCGGCCGGGACCTGGCTCCGCGGTGCGCTGCCCGCCTGCATACCGGACTCTGCGCCGACTGCACACATCTGGATGTGGACCTGGGCGGGTATATCGATTTCCTGCGGAAGGAATCTTCCGTGGATGTTGACAATACGAACTTTGAATCCAAGATGTTCGATGTCGAACGGAATCTCAAGATGACCCGTCCGGCGTTCGGCGGCCACCTGATGGCTACCATCGTCTGTCCGCGTTTCCGGCCGGCCATGGCCACGGTCAGACCGGGCGTCATGAAGCTGCGGGAATACAGCGCTGAAAAAGCCGCGGCCGTGCAGGTTGAAAAACCGGAATTCCGGCTGGATGAAAGCGATGTCCAGACAGATATCATAGAAATTGTGAAGTCGACCCGGAAACAGGTGGACCTGATCGGGGCGGATGTCATCGTGTCCGTCGGCCAGGGCATTGCCCGGGACGTGGATAAGGGCCTGGCGCTGGCGGCCGAGCTGGCGGATGAACTGGGCGGTGTCCTGGGGGCTACCCGGGCTGTCATTGACAACGGCTGGCTGAGCGCCGACCACCAGGTCGGCCAGACCGGCAAGACCGTCCGGCCGAAGATCTACATTGCTCTGGGCATCTCCGGTGCGATCCAGCACAAGAGCGGCATGCAGGACAGTGAGTGCATCATTGCCGTAAACAAGGCTGAGAACGCGCCGATCTTCGAGATTGCCGACTATGGTATTGTCGGTGACCTGTTCGACGTTGCCCCGAAACTGATAGAGGAATTCAGAAAGGCAAAACAATAATGGAACTGCAGGAAAAGACCCTGGCCCAGGCCTTCCGGGAAACCGTTGAAAAACACGGTGACCGTCTGGCTGTCCGGGATGTCCATGAGACCCTGACCTATGCTGAACTGGCTGAGCGGGCTGATCGCCTGGCCGGGTCTTTTCTCCTGTTCGGTTACGGCTACGGCACGCATATCGGCATCTTGGCCGCCAACGGCATTCCGGCCCTGACGGCGTTTCTGGCAGCCTGGCAGATCGGGGCAGTCATTGTCCCGCTGAATGTCCATTTCACGGATCATGAACTGAATGTGTGTCTGCAGAAAGCGGATGTGCAGCTGCTGCTGAGTGAGCGGCCGGTCCACACGGAGATTCCTGTCTGGCAGCTGGATGAACTGCCGGAAACGGTATTTGCCGGAGCTACTTCCGTCGTCAGGCCGCAGGACACCGACACGATCCTGTTTACCAGCGGAACGCTGGCGGATCCCAAGCCGGTGCTGAGCACGCACTATGCCCGCTACAATACCGCGGTGAGCCAGCTCGAAGCATTAGAACTGACGGAACAGGACAGCCTGCTGGCGGTTCTGCCGATGTTCCACTGCTTCGGCCTGACCGCCACGGTCCTGCCGGCCATCCTGGCAGGGGCGTGCCTGTGCTTCCCGGCTGACACGCACAGCTACAGTGTGCTCGATATGGTGGAAGCCGGGCGGTGTACAATCCTGACCGCCGTGCCGTCGCTGTTCCTGGCAATCATGCGGCGGCAGGCAAACGAACCGCGGGATATCTCGAGCCTGCGGGCCGGATATGTCGGCGGGTCGACTTACAGTGCCGACTTCCTGCAGAAGGCCGAGGCGTGCCTGGGTATGACGATCCTGCCGTCCCTTGGCCAGACAGAAGCGACCGCCGGCCTGACCACCGCGTCGCTGTCCGATCCGTTCGAGGTCCGGGCCATGACCATCGGCCATATCTTCCCGCATCTGGAATACCGGATCGAAGACGGTGAGCTGTGCGTGAAGGGCTATGCCGTCATGCCGGGCTATTATAAAATGCCGGAAGCCACCGCCGAAGTCATTGACAAAGACGGCTGGCTGCACACGGGTGACCTGGTCCGGGAATGGAACGGCAACCTCATTTATGAAGGCAGAAGGAAAGAACTGATCATCCGGGGCGGGGAGAATATTTCACCGCTGGAGCTGGAAACAGCTCTGCTCACTGACAAGCGCATCCGGGAATGCAAGGTGACAGGGCTGCAGGATCCGCACTGGACCGAGATTGTCTGCGCCTGCATCGTGCCGGAAACACCGCTGACGGAAGCCGATGTACTGGCCATCCTGAAGGACCAGGTGGCCGCCTACAAGATGCCGCAGAAAATTGTCTTCTTTGAGAAACTGCCGCGCACATCCACCGGCAAGGTGGACCTGCCGCAGCTGCACGCAATCCTGTCCGGGAGGGAAGCCTGATGGGCCGGCAGAACTGGCGTCCGGCCAACCTGCTTAACCCCGTGCCGGCGGTGCTGATCACTTCCTGCGATGAGAAGGGCAGATATAACGTCATGACCGCGGCCTGGGCCGGGACAGTGTGTTCCGATCCGGTCATGGTCAGTGTGTCGATCCGCAAAAACCGGTACAGTCATGACATCATTGCCCGCACCGGGGAATTTGTCATGAACCTGACGACCGAGTCCCTGGCGCGGGTTACGGACTTTGCCGGGGTCAGAAGCGGCCGGGATACCGACAAATTCGCGCTGGCCGGGGACATGAAACTGACCCCGCTCAAGGGGAAAGTCGTGCAGGCACCGGTCATTGCCGAAAGCCCCGTGGCCCTGGAATGCAGGGTCAGGGAGATCCTGGAACTGGGCAGCCATGACATGTTCATTGCCGAGGTTGTCAATACGAGTGTCGATGAAGCATACCTGGATGAAAAGGGCAGGCTGAACCTGCGTAAAGCCGGCCTGCTGGCCTACTCCCATGGTGAGTACTATGCCCTGGGCAGGAAGCTCGGCACTTTCGGGTATTCCGTGCGGAAGAAGAAAAAAGTCAGGAAAGAACCGGAAAGTAACAGAAAAGGGAAGGACTGAGACCATGCGCAGACATTTTGCCCGCAATACGGCCCTGATCATGCTTGCCATAAGCTTTTTCATCAGTGTCCTGCTGACGAAGTTCTATATTGAAGACTCCTATGCCCATATCGCGGCAGCCGGCCTGACCGGGACGCCGTCCGTAGCAGGCCTGTTCGTGCTCCTGATATTTGTGTGGGCAGCCGGGCTGGCGGTGTTTCTTATCCTGAACCTGGTGCATACGCTGATGCATCTCAGGGAAGGGCATGTGTTCTCCGGGTTTCTGAAGGAACTGGGCATTTTCTTCCTGTTCTGGCTGCTGTATTTCCCGCTGGCCTTCGGGGCCATGTATTCCGGCGGCATGCTGGTGAAACTGCCCTGACCGGATCAAGGCATAAACAAAAGGCCTGAGGTCTGCCTCAGGCCTTTTCGTATGGACTTGTTTACTGCCGCCCGTGATGATAGACGAAATCCTCACTGTGGTCACTCAGGGCCAGGGCTGCCATATTGTACAGGTTAAAGAACTGGGTGCCGTCGTGCCACGGATCGGAAGTCTGCGGCGTCAGGCCGTAGCGGCCGTCCATTTCTCCGAATGCGGACAGCTTCCGCATATAGCAGTAGGGCGCTTCGGTGTCCCGGTCCTTGTACTGAAGGAACATGTTCAGCGTGTCATCCGCGAAATGATAGAGGGTGTCGATCAGGCTGCTCAGGCTGCTGGTCAGCGCCTGCATGTTCTTCAGATAGCAGTTTTTGTAGGCGGCCGGCAGGAGCTCGTTGGTGATCTTCCTGGCGCTTTCAATTGCCGTTTTCGTGTCGTCTTCCAGATGCTCGATCTGGGCGATCTTCTCCGTGTACTTGTCCAGAACTTTCATTTTCGCGATTACCGCCGACCGGATGCCGTAACTGCCGTCCGCGTATTCAAGGAAACTGTCATAAGCCCTGGTCGCCTTGAACTGCGCCTGGTAATCGGCGATCCTGGCCAGCCGGTAGCCGTGCATCAGTTCGTCCTTGCCCTTGGTCCGGTAATTCTGTTCATAGTAGGAAGCGGAACGACTGGCATTGCGCTCCAGCGAGTCCCAGGATTTTTTGAGGAAGGCGGCGACTTCTTTCATATCGCTGTCGATTTTCGCGTACTGGTTTTCGTCAAATCCGGCTTCGAGGCAGTTCTTGGTCAGCCGCTGCAGCTGGAACCCGGTCTTGAGCGGGTACAGCATCATCATTTTGCGCAGTTCTTCCAGAACCGGCAGGAGCCACTCGCAGTCCCGGTAGTAGTGCACGGCCAGGTCAAAGGTACGCTGATGGTCCGGGGTCAGGTCATGGTACCAGGTTGGCCGGGTGGCGCCGTTTTTATGCTGTTCCAGCTCATCATTGCTTCTGAAGAAGGACGGGATAAAGCCGCTGACCCCCAGGTCATTCATCCACAGGGCACTGAAAAATCCGTTTGTATTATCATAGTCACTGGCTTCCACCATGTTCTTCAGCAGGGTTGTGACATTGTTGATCCGGGATGTCAGGCCGGTGATTTCATTGTTCAGCAGACCCTCATCCAGATTCATCCACAGGGAGGCTTCCTTCCCGTCCTGAATCTGCTGTTTGATCAGTTCCTGCTGTTCTTCATAGGTAAAGTTGATTTCGTTTGCCATTGTATTATCTCCAAACTGTCACGGTCAGAACCGGATTTCGTAGTCACGGATATACCAGCGGCCGCCGTTGGTCCGGATCAGGTTTCTTCTGACCGGGCTGCCGAGCTGCTTGCCGTTCTTGTCAAAGGAAACAGTCTGCACGGAAGCGTATTCCACCTTGTCGCCATAGCGGGCCGCAATGCTCTGCTGCTCGGCGCTGGACAGGAAGTAGGACTCCAGGCCGGTATTGTCGTTGTAGCCCTTGACCACGGTGATTTCCGTTGCATCAGGCACGACATTGGCATGCACGTATTCGCCGTGGAAGCGTTCCTGGTGCAGGTCCCAGTAGTACAGCATCAGATCCTGCTGGATCGGGTTCTGCCTTCTTTCCGGCTGGATGCAGTCCGCATAGAGATCGTAGTTTTTCTCCTTGATAGCCTGGCGGAAGATTTCGACCAGGTGTTCCGGGGTGACATCTTCCGGCACACTCTTTTCGGTGTACCAGCCTTCCTTGATGGCGGCGACTTCCTCTTCCCCGACAAAGCGGCCGCTGTTTTCCTTTTCGGCATCATACAGGCCCAGCACATGGCCCGGTACATACAGGGCTACCGGTTCCACCACCGGGGCATAGACCGGGGCGCCGATCTTGGTTTCCCCGGCTTCCGGGATTTCCATGGTGATGTCGCTGATCCTGCCCAGCAGGGTCCATTTGTCGACTTCCATCATTGTGCTGTCCACCAGCCGGCGGTAGCGTTTGACGGCCTCATAGGGTCCCAGCCACTTCCGGGTATCGATCTTGATGAAATACATGCCCGAGGAACGCTTGCCCATGTAGACATATTCACCGGTTACCCCCATGAACTGGTTGGCCGGATAGCGCACTTCATCGAGAATGACATATTTGTCGGTCAGGTCGCTCAGGCGGACCTCGGTGACATCCGGAGCCGGGAAGACCTTTTCCAGCAGTTTGTCACTGTATTCGGCAGCCAGCTGCGCCCAGGCCTCCTCGCTCTTGCGGGCATACATGTTCCGCAGATTCTCTTCATTGGCCAGATACTGCAGCATATCCGGGGTAATGTCGATGAAATTGCCGGAAGCGCCCATGATGCACTTCCTGGCCCGTTCAAAAAGATTCTGCACCCGCGGGTCCTGCGGGGCGAATTCATTCAGGATCATGATCCGGGACAGGGCGTCTTCCTTGGAACGGAAGTTGCCGGTGCCCCCGGCGGCGCGTTCGACTTCTTTCTCGAACTCTTTCAGATAAACCTCGGCCTGCTGGATCCGCATGGTGAGGTTGGTCTGATTGACGGAAAATGTTGTTTTATCGACCATGAGCTGTCACTCCTTTCCGGTAGA
>JAEEHG010000013.1 GCA_016280695.1 Solobacterium sp.
AAGTGCTTGCCGGAGACCGCAGGGAAGGCCGCTTCCGCGGCACCCAGTACCGCCTGGCTGTCTTTCCGGCCTTTACCATTATCTATGACGAGGAGGACGAAAGCCTGCCCTGGTGCCAGATCGATACGGAAGACCTGTATGACCTGGTGATCGAATGGCTGGCCTGAACCAGCATAAAACCGGCCTGCGGGCCGGTTTTCATATTGCTCAATACTCCCTGAGGATTTCCCTGGCCACGTAGACACCGCTGGCCGAGGCATGGGACAGGGAGTGGGTCACCCCGCTGCCGTCACCGATCACAAACAGATCCTTGTGGCAGGTTTCCAGACGGCTGTTCAGCTCCACTTCCATGTTGTAGAACTTGACTTCAACACCGTACAGCAGTGTATCTTCATTGGCGACACCCGGCGCAATCCGGTCAAGGGCATAGATCATCTCGATAATCCCGTCCAGGATCCGTTTCGGCAGCACCAGGCTCAGGTCACCCGGGGTGGCGTTCAGGGTCGGCCGGACATTGCCGTTTTCAATCCGGGCCGGCGTGCTGCGGCGCCCGCGCTCGAGATCGCCGAAGCGCTGCACAATAACCCCGCCGCCCAGCATGTTGCTCAGTCTGGCAATGCTTTCGCCATAGCCGTTGCTGTCCTTGAACGGCTCGGAGAAATGCTTGCTGACCAGCAGCGCGAAGTTGGTGTTTTCCGTCTTGCGGTGCTCATCCTCGAAGCTGTGGCCGTTGACCGTCACAATCCCGTTGGTATTTTCGTTGACCACGATGCCATGCGGATTCATGCAGAACGTGCGGACCGGATCCTCGAATTTCTCTGTCCGGTAAACGATCTTGCCTTCATACAGTTCGTCGGTGATATTGTCAAAAATCACGGAAGGAATTTCCACCCGGACACCGAGGTCAACCCGGTTGGAACGGGTCGGGATATCCAGTTCCCGGCAGATATGCTCCATCCACTTACTGCCGCTGCGGCCGACGGATACGATGCATTTCGCCGCCGTATAGTGATCCCCCTTCTCTGTGATGATTTCATAGCCATCCTCACAGCTCCGCAGGTCATAGACCGGTGTATCAAAGTGGAAATCAACCTTGTCCCTGAGTTCCGCGTACAGATTGCCCAGCACGACATAATTGATATCCGTGCCCAGATGCCGTACCGAAGCATCCAGCAGGGTCAGGCGGTTCTGCATGCATAATTTCTTGAACGCGGTTCCGGCCGTGGTATACATCTTTGTCCCGGCTCCGCCGTAACGGCAGTTGATGTCATCAACGTACCGCATCAGTTCCATGGCCGTATCACGGCCGATATACTCATACAGGGTGCCGCCGAAATCATTGGTAATATTGTATTTCCCGTCCGAAAAAGCCCCGGCGCCGCCGAACCCGTTCATAATGGCACATGGCTTGCAGCGGACACACGATTTGACGGTTTTGCCGTCAATGGGACACTTTCTCTTTTCCAGCGGATGCCCCGCTTCGAATACCCCGATCCGCAGTTCCGGGTTATTCTCCGCCAGTTCATAGGCAGAGAAAATACCGCCCGGACCGGCCCCGATAATCATGACATCATAGTCCATATAAAACCCTCCAGAGATAAAGCCCGCATATCATTCCGTGAAATCCGCGGTGAATCATCAGTCACCGTACGGGCATAGAAAAACCCGGATCAGTATTCCGGGCTTCTGCTTCAGCCGTTGACTTCGCTGTACTTGCGGCGCCATTCGCTCAGATTGTCTGTATAGTAACGTACAGACAGGGAAGCATCGTCCGCTTCTACAATGAAGTAGTCGCCTTCCAGCATGCAGTCCTTGATTGCTTCGACGCAGGCAGCCATGTTGTCGGCCCCGGCCTCGACTTCTGTCAGCAGGTCACCGGCATTGACTTCGATGTACAGCCAGTTCCAGCTGTGGGCTTCGCCCTTCTTCCAGTTGATGATGTCTTTATAATCCTGTACGGACTTCTTCGGCATCACAGGTGCCGCTTCGGCCTTGACAGCTGTCTTCTTTACGGTTTTTTTGGCGGCCGGTTTCTTTGCGGTTGTCTTTGCTGCTGTCTTATCAGCTGCAGCAGCTGTCTTTTTTGCAGTTTTCTTTGCGGCAGGCTTCTTGACTGTCTTCTTTTCAGTTACTGTTTCAGTCACAGCCTTTTCTTCCGCTTTCTTCTTTGCAGGCATAATCACTCCTCCTTTACTTCGAAGCATAATCGCTTCAGCGTTATATTATAGCACTGTTTTCACAAAGTGCCATTTTTTGCTTTTATTTCCCGTTACATATGCGGCAAATCTGTCAGTTATTCCGCAGGAATCCATCCGAAATGCTGACATACTCTGCGGATTCCGTCCAATGGAGCCGGGTCAGTCACATAGTCAGCCATGGCGAGAAGCGGCGGATAACCGCCGCCCATTGCGACCGACAGCCACTCCTGACCGAACATGACCATGTCATTCTCACCGTCTCCGAAGACAACCGCATCAGCCGGATCAGCGCCTAGATATGCCAGCATGTCCCGGATGCCGCGGTCTTTGGCATCGTGCTGATACCAGAAGTAAGGTTTATCCATACGTATGTGCCCCAGCAGATCCCGGGAGGCAATACGGTTCTCCTCCGCTTCCGGCACGGACAGATAGAACTTGTAGATTGCCGGGACTGTGTCAAATGACAGGTCCGGCTGCAGGATATAGTTGGTGGGTTCCTGCCGCTCCCCTGCCTGCTCCAGGAACCGGCTGTCCCGCATCAGGACATCCGTGCTGTCCCCCGGCGCGATCAGGATCCCGTAGCCCAGGGCATCGGCTTCATGAATGATCGTGAGGGCTTTGTCCCTGTCCAGGGGGCTGTTCCGGATGATTTCATCATTGAGAATCAAGGCGGCCCCGCCGTTGGCCACATAGTTGTGAATCCCCGCTGCCCTCGCAGCCGGAATGGTCTTGTAGCAGGCCCGGCCGGTGGCAATTGCCACAAAGTGCCCCTGCGCTTCCAGCTCCCGGATCGTCTGCAGGGCGCTCGGCACAAAAGCACCGGTCTTCAGATCGGTCAAAGTGCCGTCTATATCAAAGAAGAAATATCGTTTCCGGAACATCGTCATACCTGTTTATGCGTCCGCCGTCTTTTTGCCGGTCATGAATACAGCATAGGCAATCAGCAGGATCATTGCAATTGCCCAGGCTGCATGGAAATTATAGCGGTCAATCAGCAGCACCCCGAGCACTACCCCGAAGAAGAACGAGAACAGAATCAGGCCGTAGTGAAAGGCCCGGCGCCGCTGCGTTTCATTGTGTTCTATCACCGCCTGGTACAATGCCTCGGCACAGGAACGCATATTTCCCGTACAGAAGACACTGGCGTAGTTCTCAGTGCCGCCAAGGGTCCGGAACATGCAGAACTGCATGGCCGCCAGGAACGATACCCAGTTGTTGACCAGGGTATTGTACGTTTCCGGGATACAGCCGATCAGGACGAAGGAAACGGCTTCAATCAGCAGTACGGCATGAATATGACCGGCTCTTTCATATATGCGGCTGCGGGTCAGAAACTGGGCACAGAAGACGCCCAGGAAGAAGCACGCGACCGGCAGCAGGAAGTGCAGGGCCATCGGCAGGTCGCGGTGCATGAGATGGATTGCCAGCTGGATATAGTTGCCGGTCTGCCCGGTGGCGAACACCTTCCCCCTGGTCATGTACGTATAGGAGTCCATGAAGCCCCCGGCTGCGGTCAGCAGCATGCCGAAGCGGAGCCGCTGGGTAATCGTAATTTCTCTGTTGTTCATCTGCAGTATCCTCGAAGTACCCGTGTATCATACTTCCGATCCCGGCAGCCGGCAAGAATAACCGGACATAATACGCAGTAAAATACATGGAGATGGCCGGCGGCAGTTACCCTGTCTCGGTTTAACAACTATGGATTTTAATATTTCCGATTAATCATATAATGTAATTAACAGTGCTGCTTCAGCACAAACGGAGGAAACAAATATGGCAGAGAAAATGACTGTGGAACGGGCAAAGGACATCATGCTGGGACAGGGCTTCCACTGTTCCCAGGTGATTGTCATGCATGCCTGTGACCTGCTGGGAATGGATCCCGCCCTGGGCGTCAAAATGGCCGGAGGTCTGGGCGGCGGCCTCTTCCAGGGAGAAGTCTGCGGCTGCGTCAGCGCGGCAGTCCTGGCTCTCGGCCTGGTTTACGGTTACAACGAACCCGGATCCAGGGAGCAGAATGCAATCCTGACCGCCAAGGTAAAGGAGTTCGAACAGAAATTCACTGAACGGCACGGCACCCTGCTCTGCCGGGGTATTCTCGGCTACAGCCTCGGCATTCCGGAGGAAGCGCAGATTCTCCGCGAAAAGGGCATTATCAGGAATACCTGCCCGGCGCTCGTGACAGACACCTGTGCCATTCTGGATGAGATGCTGGCAAAGCAGGACTGACAGTCTGTAAACATATCCAGGCTGCTTGTGTCCGCATGCACTTCATGTATTCATGACAGCAAAAAAGACCAATCTGCCAGTCAGACTGATCTTTTCTTTTCAGCTTTGCCCGGTGTAACAGTTAACCCACGGTTATTTCAGCGGCAGATCATTTGCCACGGCAGCTTCCCAGACAAACTTCTGCAGGGTTGCGGCCTTTTCCGGATCCAGATCAAGCCACAGGGTATTCTTGTCCCAGTTCGGCTTGAAGACATTGCCGGCTGCCTTCTTCAGTTCAGCCATCAGGGCCGGATCATTGCCGCTTTCATGATAACGGTCATTGGCAGCCAGGAATTCTTTCGCTTCCTCGACAGTGCTCGATACGGAGCGGATGGCCCTGGTCGGCAGGCCTTCCGGGCTGGCATTGAAGATAACGGAATAAACCGAAAGAGCCCTTGTATATGTGCCGTATGGCGAGCAGTGCTCACCGTCAACGAAGTACATATCGATATCCGGACGCTCGTTCAGAACTCTTTCGAAGACATAGCCGGTCGGGGTATGGGTTACGCCGGCTTCCTTTGACAGGGTCTGGTAGGTGTTGTACATGACTGCCTGGTGCTCAGGATACTTGCGCTCTGCCCATGGCATGCACAGAATCGGTGTTACGCCGTTTGCCTTGGCAAGTCTGATGATTTCCTTGCCGTCCCGGATGGTCTGCTCCGGTGACGGGCACGGTGAATGCGCTGCCTGCTGCATGATCATGTAGTCATAGTTGCCGTGCAGAAGCGCGAACCGCAGCTGCGATCCCTGCTGCAGATGCCATTCGTAGGTAACCCCCGGATAAGCCATCAGATCAGCTTCGACTTCAACATCCGGCTGGCCGGCTTCGGCAAGATACTTGAACACTACTGGAAGATCGTTGAAATACGTATGGCTGTTGCCCAGAAACAGTACTCTCAGTTTTTTCATTATGTGTCCTCCTCGTACATGAATGAGCTTTGCTAAGTCCGTTTTAGCACGGACGGCCGGGGTTTGTAAACAGATTCGCCACAGCAGTAATTCCCTGGTCACAGCCGGCGTGAAATGACCGCGGCACCGCCGGTAATTATCCGCTTGCCTGCAGAAACTGTACGTACCTTCAAATTTGCACGCTCTCATTGAAAGAACGGGGCCGCCTGATGTAAATTTATTATTAAATTACTGTTCCATCTCTGAATGGAGGTTTACTGTGGGAAAAGCTTTATTGGCAAAACTGAAGGAAGCCCTGGTCTCTGTTGTGCCGGTTCTGGGGCTGGTTCTGGCGCTGTCATTTACGCCCCTGGCACCACTGGCACAGCATGAAAGGATCGTCTTCGCAGTCTGCGCGCTGTTCCTTGTGATCGGCATCGGCCTGTTCAATCTGGGCGCGGACCTGGCGATGTCGCCGATCGGCCGGTATACCGGTGAAGGCCTGACGAAGTCACGGAAAATTGTGATTCTGGCATGCACATGTTTCTTCATGGGTGTGCTGATCACTGTTGCGGAACCGGACCTGTCGGTGCTGGCGGGTCAGATCAGCGAGGTGGTCAATCCGGCAATGCTGATCGCGGCGGTCGGGATCGGCGTCGGCATGTTCCTGGTGCTGGCGGTCGTGCGCATTGTTACCAGGACAGACCTGACAGCGATGCTGCTGTTCTTCTATATGCTGCTGTTTGCGTTTGCGGCCATGATGATTGCCCGGGGCGGGCAGTCCTATCTGCCCCTGGCCTTTGATTCCGGCGGCGTTACAACCGGTCCAATTACAGTTCCCTTTATCATGGCCCTCGGCCTCGGTATTGCCCAGACGCTGGGCGGCCGGAATGCCAGCCAGAACAGTTTCGGCCTGATTGCCCTGTGCTCAGCCGGACCGGTGCTTGCCGTCCTGATTCTCAGTATCGCGGCCAGCGGAGCCAGCATCAATTTCCCCCTGCCGGAATACTCAGTCATGACCGCGCTCGGGCCCGAATTCTGGGCGCTGCTTGGTGAAACTGCCTGGGATGTCGCCAAATCACTGCTGCTGATGGTCCTGTTCTTTGCCGGGCTGCAGAAATTCATCCTGCACCTGCCCATGCAGAAACTTGTCCAGATCGGCTTCGGCCTTGTCTTCGCGTTTGTCGGCCTGGTCGTCTTCCTGGTGGCCGTCACCATCGGCTTCATGCCTGTCGGCTTCAAGATCGGCTATACAATGGGAAATTCCGATCCGCGGTTCCTGGAACTGTTTGCGTTCATCATCGGCATGGTTGTGGTGCTTGCCGAACCGGCAGTCCATGTGCTGAACCAGCAGGTGGAAGAGGTAACCGGCGGGGCTGTGACCCGGCGCCAGATGATGATTGCCCTGTCCGTCGGCGTCGGCATTTCCATCGGTCTCTCGGTTCTCCGGCTGCTGCTGGGATTCTCGCTCCTGTATTATCTGATCCCGGGCTATCTGCTGTCGCTTGGCCTGTCATTCTTTGTACCGAAACTCTATACAGCAATTGCCTTTGATTCCGGCGGTGTGGCCAGCGGACCGCTGACCAGCAGTTTCATCCTGCCGATGGTCATCGGGGCCTGTGTGGCCATGCGCGGTCCCGGCTCCATCATGGAATACGCTTTCGGAGTAGTGGCCATGGTGGCAATGACCCCGCTGATCACAATCCAGGCGCTGGGTTTCCGCTCGGTTGTATCAGGCTTCATGCATGAAAAATCAGCAGTCCGCAGAATCCTGTCTGCCGATGATGCCCAGATCATTTATTTCGATTCGGAGGACTGAACAATGAGTGACAAGGAAAGGAATATCGCCCCGGAGAAACTGGTTCTGCTGATTACTGTTGTCCAGAAAGGCAAAGGAACCTTCTTCGCGGATTTTATCAAAACATTTGATTCCAACCTGCAGGTCAGTATTGTCGGCACCGGAACTGCCGAGAGCAATCTCGCGGAATTTCTCGGGCTCAAGGAAAACAAACGGAGCATTGTCTTCAGCATCCTGCGGGAAGACAAGGTTGATGCCTGCATGGAGGCCCTGCAGGACAAATTCCATACAGTAAACAATGACACCGGAATCTCATTTGCCATGCCGCTGTCCAGTGTAATCGGCAAACTGACGTATGGGTTCCTCAGCAATGATGAAAGACTCGGAAAGGGAAACAGATAATATGGATAAACAGTTTGAAGCAGTATTCTGCGTCATTAATGCAGGCTTTGCAGATACGGTGATGTTCGCAGCCAGAAAGGCAGGAGCCACCGGGGCAACCATCCTGAAGGGACATGGTACAACCCGGACCGAGGCAGAAAAACAGTTTAACCTGACCATTCAGCCGGAGAAGGAAGTTGTTATTATTCTGATTCCGAAAGAATTCAAGGATGATGTCCTGAAACAGATCTACGCCATTGCCGGGCTGGAAAGCGAAGGCCATGGCATCGCCTTCTCCGTGCCTGTCACAAAGGTCATCGGCCTGGAAGACTTTACGGAAGAACCGGCCGCTGAGGAAGCAGCCGGATAAAGCTCTGCCGTATCGGGCAGCAGACGCAAGTGTGCTGAAACAGTCCTTTACAGCATAAACGGAGTTATTAAATAACGGGATAACTGTATCCCGTTTTTTGG
>JAEEHG010000113.1 GCA_016280695.1 Solobacterium sp.
GGAGAAGATTGAACCGGCCCGGGCAGCCCTGCTGGCCGCGGTGGAGGAACTGTGCGCGGGCGGGCTGTCCCACAGCCAGATTCACGCGGCCCTGAACCAGCTGGAATTCCAGTACCGGGAAAAGAAGGAACCTTCCGGCATCATTTTTGCCCAGTCACTGTACAACTCCTGGCTGTACGGCGGGGACCCGCTGCTGTATCTGGACGGCGGGGCCTGCTTCGGCACCCTGCGGGAAAAAACCGACGAGGGCTATTTCGAAGACCTGCTGCGCAGGACTTTCCTGAGCGGGCCGCTGACCGAAGTGAAAGCCCTGCCGTCAAAGGAACTCGGCCAGCAGCGCCGGGCCGCGGAGAAAGAGCGTCTGCGGAAGATCGCCGCCGGCTGGAGTGCGGAGGAAAAGGCACAGCGGATCCGCTTCAATGAGGAACTGGATATCTGGCAGGCCACCCCGGACAGTCCGGAGGACGCCGCGAAGATCCCGACCCTGAGCCTGAGTGATATTGAGCCGGAACCGCGGCGCTATGAACCGGAAGTTTCAACCTGGCACTATATTCCGAAGCTCCAGTATCCGCGCACGGAAAGCGGGATTGTCTACTGGAACCTGTACTTCAACCTGGCCGGGATCCGGCGGGATGACCTGCCGGGGGTGGCGCTGTTTTCCCGGCTGCTGACCCAGCTGCCGACTGCAAAACATACCACGGCGCAGCTGCAGGAAGAAATCCAGGGAAACCTCGGCGTGCTGGCTTTCAACATTGAAGCCCTATCACCGGAGCAGCGCACGGATGCGGCCCTGCCGGTGCTGCAGGTTTCCGTCAGTATGCTTGAACAAAATGCCGCCAAGGCACGGGAACTGATCCTGGAAATCCTGCAGGAAACACAGTTTACAAAGGAAACCGTACAGCCGCTGGTGAAACAGTATGTGGAAATCATGCGGCAGGCGATGATCAGCGCCGGTCATTCCTTTGCCATGATCCGGACCTCCGCCATGGGCAGCGCCGCCGGGGCCGGCCGGGAATTCATCGGCGGGTACTCCTTCAATGTCTGGCAGAAGAAACTGAGTGAAGACGAGGCCATGATGGAATCGTTCCTGAATGATGCGGAAATGTTCCGGGAAATCCTGGTGAACAAGAACCGCCTGACCGTCAGCATTACCGGTGAAGAGACCCTGCCGGAACTGGAGAAACTCATCAAGGCCCTGCCGGTCAATGACTTCCAGCCGGGCGTGGTCCGTTACCCGCTGCTGGAAAAGCGCAATGAAGGCATTGCCATTCCGGCCCAGATCTTCTTTGCCGGCACGGCGGCGGAAATGGGTGCCTATGACGGGCCCCTGAAGGTATGCGGCCAGATTGCGACCTTTGATTATCTCTGGAATGAAGTGCGGGTCAAGGGCGGGGCCTACGGGACCGGTTTCTCCGCCAATCCCAACGGCATGATCGGGGCCTATTCCTTCCGGGATCCGGATCCGGCCAATGCCCTGCGGGCCTTCCGGTCTGCCGGCCCGGTCATCCGGGATATGGATCTTTCGGGGGCGGAACTGGAGTCCTATATCATCGGCACGATTTCCAACATGGAACCGCTGCAGTCGCCGCTTGGCCGGGTGCTGCTGGCGGATATGCGCTGGCTGTCCGGGGTCAAGTGGGAAGACCGCTGCCGGATTCGCCGGGAGGTGCTGAACACCACGGCAGAACAGCTGAAGGCAGTTGCCGCAAAGGTGGGCGATACCCTGGCGGAAGCGCCGTACTGCATTGTCGGCAGCCGCGACGGCCTGCAGAAATATGCCGGGGACATCACGATTCTCGGGACAGAAGAATAAGCATACAGGCAGCCTGCGGGCTGCCTTTTTCTTTTCCGGAATACGCAAACAGGTAAATAACTTGTTTTTCCTTTATAAAATATTATGATTACACGTATAAGCGGAGTGGACAGGCTTTGTTTTCTTTGCGGAAAGGATAAACCGGATGACGCTGACGGAAAAAGTTACAACAAGAGAAATTGACGGCCGGATAATGAAGATCATGGTTCCGATCATGATCGAGTATTCCCTGATGATGCTGTCGAGCACCATACTGACCAGTTATATCGGCAGGATGGCTGTTGATGATATTTCGATTTACGGTATGGGCACCAGGATTGCCAGCATCTTCTTTGCGCTGTTCCGCGGCATGGGGGTCGGCGTCATGATCCTGGAAGCCCGGTCATTCGGTGAGAAAAACCTGCAGAGGTGCCGCTGGCTGCAGCATGAAAGCTATTTCTCCGTGTTCCCGGCAGCGGCCCTCCTGACCCTGCTGATCATCCTGTTCCCGCGGCAGTTCCTGACCATCATGACCAGTGATCCGGCCCTGCTTGACAGGGGCACAATGATCCTGCGGCTGCTTGGCATCTTCATGCCGCTGCAGGCACTGATCGGCCTGAATTCCGCAGCGTTCCAGGCCTTCGGCAACACCCGCACCCCGATGTTCATCGCGGCCTTCGGCAATATCCTCTCGATCATTGTCGGCTATGTGCTGATTCTCGGCTTCAACGGCATCGGCGGATTCGGCCTGATCGGGGCAGTCTGGTCACAGATCATTTCCTGGTCGGGCATGACCCTGCTCGGCCTGTTCCTGATCTACGGCCCGGTGGGATTATATAAAGATATTAAGAGTGATCATCCGCTGTTCAGCCTGCCGGCCATGGAAGATGTCAAAACCATCTACAATTCCGGTGTGCCGGTGGCGCTGGAGAATTCCTACTGGAGCGTGGCAACCGTCTATATCAGCCGGGTGATCCTGCTGTACGGTTCGAGTTTCTACGCGGCATATAATCTGGGCCTGCAGGCAGAAGGCCTGTGCGATGTGCTGTCAGCCGGCTTCCTGACCGGGGCGATGTCATTGTCGGCCATGGCCATCGGGGCCCGGGATGATGATCTGTACCGGCGGTATTACGCGCGGCTGAACTTCTTCTGCCTGATCGTCTGCGGCCTGACCATGGCTTTCCTGGGTTTCGGTTCCACCGCGATCCTGCGGTTTTTGACGGACAAGCAGGAACTGATCACCATCGGGTATTCCTATCTGTTCGCGATGGTCTTCTCGCAGATCCCGCAGCACATGGCCAAGGTGATCTCCGGCTATATCCGGGCAACCGGGCATGAGAAGGTGCCGTCCATCATCAGCCTGTGCGGCGTTATCCTGCGGGTCCTCCTGGTTATCCTGTTCGGACAGATCCTGCACAAGAGCATCAACTGGGTCTGGTGGGCCTTCAACATCGATCTGTGGTTCCGTTATACCGTGTCGGTCATCTACGGGAAGACGCATCATACGCTGGACTATGTCAGCGAACACCGGCAGGCATGATTTATATTAAATACATAAAAAGGCCCAAAAAGGGCCTTTTTCAGACACTCATAATATTTATATAATGCTTTTATAATATTAATAATATAAACTTAATGAAAAGATTTACATTTGCTTATATACGCAATAATACCAACTAATCAATAGGGTACTTATGAAAAAGATATAATTTAGTTTCAAAGATGTGAAAATGTTTGAGAAAATTTTTCTTGTCAATGAAAAAAAGGATTTTTATAATGACACTACATCCTTCAGGGGAAGGATTGTTCAGAGGCCAAAGGGGGATAAAAACTATGTGGACTCCATTATTCTCATTCATGGTATTTGTGATTTTCCTGTCCATGGGTGACTGGGTCAGCAATCTGACCAAGTCACGTATCAGTGGACTTCTGATTGCCATGATTCTGTATCTGGTCGGATTCCAGACTGGGGTTATTCCTGCGGATACGATCACATCTACCGGTCTTACGACCGTTGCCGGCGGCTATGGTATCGCACTGCTGCTGGTTTCCATGGGCACAATGATCGAACTGCCGACCCTGTTCGCCCAGTGGAAGACTGTCGCCATCGCGCTGTTCGCGCTGGTTGGCCTGGCCCTTGAGTCATTCACGATCAGCTCCATGCTGGTTGGCCGTGAGTGGGCGCTGTGTGCTTCCGCTCCGATTTCCGGCGGTATCATCGCCGGCCAGATGACAGCTGAAGCAGCTGCCAATGCCGGTCACCCGGAACTGGCTGCGTTTGCCATCCTGATCATCGGCTGCCAGGGTTTCGTCGGTCTGCCGATCTGCTCGAACATGCTGCGCATGTACTGCAATGCCATTATTGACGGCAGAGTTGCCATGCAGGATCTGTCCGGCGGCGCTGTTGAAGACAAGCCGAAGCTGATCAAGAACTTCCCGAAGTTCATGGCCGGTGACAACACTGTCTTCGCCCGTATCGCACTGGTTGCCTGGCTCGGTTACCTGGCTTCCACATACCTGACAAAAGGCATTATCAATGTCAACGTCATGTACCTGATCGTCGGTATCATCGCTTACGCAATCGGCTTCCTGCCGAAGAACTCGCATGTTGCGGCTCACGCCAACGGCTTCCTGATGCTGTGCGTCATGTGCATCTGCTTCGGTTCCCTGGCTACCATCTCCATGGATGACCTGAAAGCCATGCTGATCCCGCTGGTTGTCACCCTGATCGTCGGCGCTATCTTCATCATCGGTTTCGGTTCCATCATGGGCCGGATCCTGAAGGTTGACTGGCGTCTGGCTGCAGCGATCGCGATCTGCTGCACAATCGGTTACCCGGGCACCCAGATCATCACGGAAGAAGTCTGCCGTACACTGGACTGCGACGAAGAACTGCGCGCGAAGATCCACGACCATGTCCTGCCGCCGATCATCGTTTCCGGTTTCACAACCGTTACCATCGCATCTGTCTTCTTCGCCGGCTTCATCATCCCGCTGATTTTCTGAGGCTGAAGGGAAAATATACGTACAAGGGCTCGTCTGCGGATGAGCCCTTTTCCATGCTAGAATAGCAGCGGAGGAAGCCTGTATGAATATTCAGAAAATGCTGTACGGCAGCGGCCGGAACCTGGTGATCCTGGTCGGGGAGGAAGAAGCCGAACCGATTGCGGAGCAGCTGGAAGACTGCGCCCTGCTGAGCCTGTCCGGGTTTGACTGGAATGACATGCTGTCGCCCTGGCCGGCCGAGAAAATCTTTAAAAAAGGCGCGGACTTCGGCGGCCGGGCTGACGAACTGGTCACGGCACTGGAAACGGAGATCGTGCCGCAGGTCCGGGAACAGCTGGACCCGGAGCGGCTCATCATTGCGGGCTATTCCCTCGCCGGACTGTTCAGCCTGTACGCGGCCACGAAGACAGATGTCTTCGATGCCTGCGCCAGTGTATCCGGCTCCCTGTGGTATCCGGAGTTTGACGCGTATCTGAAAGAACACCCGGTGCATTGCGGGAAGATCTATCTGTCCCTGGGGGATGCTGAAAAGAAGACAAAAAATCCGGTCATGAGCCAGGTGGAGGCGAAGACAAGGGAAGCTGCGGAGCTGCTCAGCGGCGGGGCTGAAGTGATCTTCGAGATGAACCCGGGAGGGCATTTCAACGAACCGGACAAGCGAATTGTCAAAGCGGTTAAAGCGCTGACGGAATAGGCGGCTGCAGGAAAAACCTGCAGCTGTTTTTTTGACTGCAGAAGTCTATTTGTAAACAGAATGAATTGTTTTGGCATGAAATGCGTTCATGCAATCGTTTTTTTACTGTGTTGCGTAAAAAAACCTGATGATATGCAGATTCTTCAATTATAATTAACATAACAAAAATCCATAAAGGAGGATCAATCATGGGAAAATTCGTCATTAAGCCGACTAAGACCGGCATCAAGTTCGACCTCAAGGCAGGCAACGGCGAAGTCATTGCCACGTCCGAAGTCTATGCTTCCGAGAAGTCCTGCCGCAACGGTGTTGCCAGTGTCATCGCCAATGCGCCGATCGCCGCTGTTGAAGACCAGACCGTCGAAGGTTTCGCCAAGGAAAAGAACCCGAAGTTCGAAATCTACACCGACAAGGCCGGTGAATTCCGCTTCCGCCTGAAGGCAAAGAACGGCCAGATCATCGCCGTCAGTGAAGGCTATAAGGCCATGAAGTCCTGCCTGAACGGCATTGCCAGTGTCCGCAAGAACGCCGCGGAAGGCAATATCGTCAAGGAAGAACCCAAGAAGTAAGCGATATAACGCACGGATGAACAGGGCGGCACAGACTGCCCTTTCATATGCGCTGAGGGGAAACGGTGACAGCGCATACAGCCGGAACGAAGAAAAGGATTGACAGAGGTCAATCCTTTTTCTGTGCCTGAAATGACTGCGCGATCAGACCGCATGGCCGTCCGCAGGCAGATGTGTTTTTTAGAACTGGGCAAACAGACTGCCGAAGCCGCCGGTGTGAATAACCACGGAATCGCCTTCGACCTCACCCCTGCGGATCATGTCTTCGTAGCCGACCAGCAGTTTGGCGTTGTAGATATTCTCGATATGGATACCTTCCCGGCGGGTAAATTCAAAGACCATCCGTTCGCTTTCCGGTGTATTGATGCCCCAGCCTTCGCCGCGGTAGCGGACCACGATATCAGCCGCGTCCTTGATTTCATGCGCAAACGGCAGGCCGGTGATTTCCTCCATCTCGGCAATGGCGGAATGAATGTGTTCACAGAGCACCGTTTCA
>JAEEHG010000114.1 GCA_016280695.1 Solobacterium sp.
AGGAGCATATTGAAAAGTACGATCTGCGCCGCGAACTTGAGCGTATTTCCCCGGGTTGCGTGATTGTCCCCGTGGACCATGTGACAGAAGGGGCGGCCTGTACGGTACTGTTGGCGAAGGATTACATCAACAACGATGATGCCATGATGATCGCCAATTCCGACCAGTATGTGGACATCTCCATCGATGCATACATTGCGGCCATGGGGGAAGATGACGGGCTGATCATGACGATGACAGCCAGTGAGGACAAGTGGTCCTACATTGCCTTTGACGCTGACCGCCGCGTCACCATGGTGCGGGAAAAGGAAGTCATCTCCAGTGAGGCGACTGTCGGCATCTATAATTTCGCCCATGGCAGTGATTATGTGCGGTATGCTGAAGAGATGATTGCCCGTGACATGCGCGTCAAGGGTGAATTCTATGTGGCCCCGGTGTACAACCTGATGATTGAAGCCGGCAAAAAGATCGGTTTCTATAATATCGGTTCAGATGGGAACGGCATGTACGGTCTCGGCATTCCGGAGGATCTGCAGGCCTTCCTGAAGAGTGATATGGCCGAATGGATCAGACAGGAGAGAAGCAGATGATTGACTACGCAAACTGCTATGATACCAGGACTGTGATCGGTCATGAAAATGACGGTACGCCGATTACGCTTGATGACCTGCATGCAGAACTGAAAGCGATGCTTTATGACGTCGTTGATGTGCTGGAAAAAAACAACCTGGAGCATTTCCTGATCAGCGGGACCCTGCTTGGAGCGGTCCGCCATCATGACATCATTCCCTGGGATGATGATGTGGATATCGGTTTCTGGCTTGAAGATTATCACAGGTTTGTGGAAGTGCTGTCGACGCAGCTGGATGACCGGTATGTGGTGCAGTGTCTGGAAACCGATGACAATTTCTCCGTGGTACAGCCGATCATCAAGGTCAGAAAGAAAAACACGCACTGCAACTATGACAAGTGGTATGACCGCAACAACAGTGAATGCAATGGCATATTCATTGATGTCATCGCTTTTTCCGGTATGCCGGAGTCAGGCCATAAGAGCCGGTGGACAAAAGCTTCCAGTTATGTGAGGACGGCCATCCTGCTGGTCCTGAACCGCATCAACATCAATGCCAGGATGCTGAAACGCCATCATATCAACTGTGCCATCCGCTACAATGAAAAATACCGGAATTCCAAATATATTACCCTGGCCATCAACCATCAGGGCTGGCGGGAATGGACGGAACTGCGGGAAGATTATGATGAAATGATCAGACTGCCATTCGGTGACCGGGAGATTGCCTGTCCGAAGAACTATGATCATATTCTGTCCTGGCACTATGGTGATTACATGAGCCTGCCGAACCTTGATCATGTACGCTTCATGCATTCCCGGAACCTGAAACTGAAAAGTCCCCGTTAATACCGGAAACAGGCGCATATACTTGTGCCTGTTTTTTATATATTGGTATAAGATTATTTTTGGCCGTTATAACAATGCTATATGATCAGTAAAAAGAATTACATACCGGCTATGTTATAATCACTTTGGTGTTGAACAGGAAGAAGGAATAGTGGATATCTCTGAAACGACAATCAAGGATTACCATGTTCATGTTGATTCCAAGCATGATCTTTTTACGCTGAACCTGAAAGAAACGTGGACTTACCGGGACCTGATCTGGCTGATGACCAGAAAGAACCTGGTTGTGCGTTACAAGCAGACGGTGCTCGGGCCGCTGTGGCTGCTTCTGTCCCCGCTGATGACCAGCCTCATGTACACTGTTTTTTTCGGCACGGTTGCCGGTATCGACACGGAAGGGCTGCCCAAGATTCTGTTCTATCTGGCGAGCAACGGCCTGTGGGCTTATTTTTCCACTGTATTCAACCGGGCGGCTGATACATTTGCGGCTAATGCCAACATGTTCGGCAAAGTATATTTTCCCCGGCTGACCGTACCGATATCAAATATCCTGCTGTCCTGTGTCGAGTTCCTGGTGCAGTTTCTCATGCTGGCGGGACTGAGTCTCTGGTACAGCCTGCATGGGATGACAATCCCGTTTGCCACCTGGCTGCTGATTCCGCTGATCCTGTTGTGGCTGGGCGTAATGGCCATGGGGCTGGGCATCCTGGTTTCAAGTTTTACGACGAAGTACCGGGACCTGCGCATTCTGGTCAATTTCGGCGTACACCTGTGGATGTACGGAACGCCGGTCGTCTATCCGCTTTCACTGCTGAAAGGCGGGATCCTGCGGCAGATGGTGCTGTGGAATCCCGTTACGGCAGCAATGGAACTGTTCCGGCACTGGGTGCTCGGCACCGGAAGCGTCCTGCCGGTACAGATTATTTCTTCACTGATTTTTACAGTTGCCTTTGTGTTTATCGGTATCAGCATGTTCAATCGCATTGAACGGAGCTTCATGGATACGATCTAGGAGACGGTATGGAACGGAAAGTCATGATTCAGGCAGACAATCTGAAGAAACGGTACCGGCTCGGCCAGATCAACGGTACTACCCTGCAGCACGAACTGCAGAGCTGGTGGGCCGCAAAACGGGGGAAGGAAGATCCCAACCGGCATATCGGCGGCACTGCCGCAGATCCCAATGCGGTTTTCTGGGCACTGAAGGGTGTTACAGCAACCATTTATGCCGGCGAGACAGTCGGTATCATCGGTGAGAACGGAGCCGGCAAAAGTACATTTCTGAAACTTCTGTCCCGGGTTACGATCCCGACGGAAGGGTCATTTGATCTTTACGGCCGGATTACCTCCATGCTGGAGATCGGAACCGGCTTCAACGGGGAACTGACCGGCCGGGAAAACATCTACATGAACGGGGCGATTCTCGGCATGAACAAGGCTGAGATCGACGCCAAGATGGAACAGATCATCGAATTTTCAGAACTGCGGGAATTCATCGATACACCGGTCAAACGGTATTCCAGCGGCATGTACACGAAACTCGGCTTTGCCGTCGCTTCCCATCTGGACAGTGAGATCATGATCATGGATGAAGTGCTGGCAGTCGGTGATGTCGCTTTCCAGAACAAGTGTATTGCCCGCATGCGGCAGACAGCTGCGGAGGAAGGCAGGACGGTGCTTTACGTGAGTCATAACATGAACCAGATCCGGCAGCTCTGCAGCCGGTGCATTGTCCTGAGTCACGGCGAAGTCATATTTGACGGTCCTGTGGAGACTGCCATCCAGCATTATCTGAATCAGTTCCGCCAGGAAAATATTTCCAGGAACTATACAGGTGAAATCCGCCCGAAATGGCTGACTGACAACCGGATCCGGATCCGCTCTGCTGAATATATCGACCATGACACCATTATCTTCCGCGGCGATGAAAAGATGCGGCTGCACATGGTGCTGGATGTGAAA
>JAEEHG010000115.1 GCA_016280695.1 Solobacterium sp.
ACCTGACCCCGGAAACCGTTGTCATAACCCACCAGCTGATGAAAGCCTATGCCGTGATCATCTTCTTCCAGGCCGTCCAGTCGGTCATGACAAAAGGCGTGCTGCGGGGCGGCGGGGACACCAGGTTCCTGATGATGGCCGACATCCTCTTCATGTGGATTGTCTCCATCCCGCTGGGCGCGTTTGTCGGCCTGGTGCTGCAGGGACCGCCATGGGCGGCGGTGCTCTGCCTGCGGATCGATTTCGCCATCAAGTCCTTCTGGTGCATCCGGCGGCTGTTAAGCGGGAAATGGATCCACATCGTGGAAGGCGCCAGACGGACAAATTAAGCAGACAAAAAAGCGGGTCAGCGCCCGCTTTCGTTTTTTTACTGTCCTGCTCAGTCAGTGACTTTCTGCAGATCGTTGTAGCTGATGTCCGTCGGTGTTTCACGGCCGAACAGCATGGTCATGACGTTGGCGACCTGGGTCTGGTCGTTCATGACATTGACCCGGCCTTCCATACCGCTGAACGGACCGGTGAGAATCCGGACTCTGTCGCCGACAGTGAAATCGACAACGACCCGCTGATCGGACTGGCCCATCCGCCGCAGGATGGATTCCATCTCATCCGGTGATACCGGGAACGGCTTGGCGCCGCCGCCCGAGGAACCGATAAATCCGGTTACGCCCGGGGTGTTACGGACAACATACCAGGCTTCGTCGGTCATGCGCATTTCAACAAACACATAACCCGGAAACATGTTCCGCATCTTTTCGATCTTCTTGCCGTTCTTGATTTCAATCTCCGGCTCTTCCGCCACCAGGATCCGGAACAGATAGTCCTGGATGCCCATGCTTTCCACACGGCGCTCCAGGTTTTCCTTAACCCGGTTCTCATGGCCGGAATACGTATTGACTACATACCAGCGCTTTTCGTTCTCTTCGTCGAGAACCACATTCGTCTTATTTTCGCTCATACTTATGCTCCAATGCCGATCACGCGCAGCAGGAATGTGACGAGAAAGTCACAGCCGATGAAAAACAGGGCGAAAAACGCCGTAAAGAGAATGACTTCTACAGATGAAAGGCGGATGTCCTTGCCCTTCGGCCAGCGAACCCGCTTGGCTTCTTTCTGAATGCCGCTCCAGCTGAATGTACGATCCATGTCGAACCTCCTATTTCGTTTCCTTATGAAGGGTTTTCCGGCCGCATTTCGGACAGAACTTCATAAGTTCAAGACGCTTCGCACTGTTTTTCCGATGTGAGGTCACATAGTTCCTGGACAGGCATTCACTGCAGACCAGAGTCACTTTGTTATCCTTTGCCATAATGAAAAAACTCCTCAAGTGCTCTCCTAGGATAGCATAACTCCGTTCACAGCGTCAATCTTTTACTGCTTGCGGCCCGGCATCGGCCGCTCTGCCGCAGTAATTAACCATGACCGTTTTTTTTGTTAGAATGAAAGCAGAAACCGTACCGCAACAGGAGGACAATAATATGACTACAGAAAGGAAAATTCCGTTGATCCTGGACGGGGATCCCGGTCACGACGATGCCATTGCCTGGGTGCTGGCCGCGTCTGACCCGCGCTTTGAAATCAAAGCCATTACAGCCGTGGCCGGCAATCAGACCCTGGCCAAGGTCAGTGAAAACTGCCGGAAAATCGCCGCGCTGCTGCATCTGGACATTGAAGTCGCAAAAGGCCGGGAAATACCGCTGATTGCCGATCTGATGACCGGCGGTGACTACCATGGCGAAACCGGTCTGGACGGGGCCGAACTGCCTGCCCCGGAGCATCCGTACAGTTCCCGCGGTGCTGTCGCGGTAATGGCTGAGGTTCTGCGGGAGAGTGAAGACCCGGTCATCATTGTCGCCACCGGACCGCAGACCAACGTGGCTGCCCTGCTGCTGGCCTATCCGGAACTGAAGCCGAAAATCCGGCTGGTATCCATTATGGGCGGCGGCCTGCGCAACGGCAACTGGACCAGCGCTGCCGAATTCAACATACTGAATGACCCGGAAGCCGCACATATTCTGTTCCATGCCGGTGTGCCCGTACTGATGTGCGGCCTGGATGTAACCGAACAGGCCATGATTTACCCGGCGGAATGGCAGACCCTGCGCAGTCTGCATAACCGGGTGGCGGATACGGTGGCCGCCTGGCTGGATTTCTTTTCCATCAAACTGAAAGAACTCGGCTGGGAGGGTGTCACCCTGCACGATCCCTGTGCCGTGCTGGCCCTGAGCCACCCGGAAATATTCACCATGAAAGACTGTTATGTGGATGTCGTGCTGGACGGGGAATATACCCGCGGCCTGACCATGTGTGACTGGAACGGCAGGACCGGGCATGCCCCCAACTGCCGGGCAGTGCTCGGGCTGGACCGGGAAAGGTTTGTGTCACTGCTCATTGAAGCATGCCGCAGTTTCGGCGGCGGGGAGGAAAACGCATGAAACGGCCTGTATGGATTGACAGTGATGCCGGCATAGATGACGCGATGGCGCTCCTGCTGGCCACAAGGCTGAAAGACATTGAACTTGTCGGGGCTTCGGCTGTGGCCGGCAATGCGGTTCTGGACCGGACTTTCCGCAATGTCCGGGATGTTCTGGCCCTGGCCGGGCGCAGTGATATTCCTGTCTTCAAAGGCGCTGAAAAACCATGGATCGTGCCGCTGGCAACCGCCCCGGACGCGCATGGTGAAGACGGCCTTGGCGGGGCTGTGCTGCCTGCTTCCCCGGCAAAGGAAGAAACGGAAACCGCCTGGGACATGCTGTATGAGGCCGCCTGCCGTTATCCGCACGAACTGACGGTTGTCGCTATCGGCCCCCTGACCAATATCGCCACCGCCATCGTCACCTATCCGGATCTGGCCGGCCTGCTGAAGGAAGTGGCCATCATGGGCGGGGCAATCATCGGCGGCAACCGCACCCCGTGTGCCGAATTCAACATTCTCGCTGATCCGCACGCGGCCCAGTGCGTATTCAAATCCGGTATCCCGATCGCCATGTTCGGCCTGGATGTCACCCACCAGATGTCCCTTTCCGAGCAGGAAATCGAGGAGATTGCCCGGACTTCATCCGCCGGTGAGCTGCTGCGCACGGCCAATGCCTACATCATTCCGCTGTATATGCGCAACGGGCATGGCCGCCAGGTCTTCATGCATGATTCCTGTCCGGTCATGTACCTGCAGTATCCGGAACTGTTCAAAGGCAAAAAAGCCGGGGTCAACGTTGAAACCCGCTCCGGCCCGGGCATGGGCAAGACGGTCAGCGACCTGTATGTATACGCGGACCAGCTGCCGCTGAAGAATGTCACCGTCATGCTGGAAGGTGACCGGGACCGCATGGCAGCCCTGGTGAAAGAACTGCTGGCTGAGATCTGAACATTGACGCTCCCGCAGTCCGGCTTCTAAAATACAATCAAAGCAGAGGAAAACAACATGGCAAAAAAATATGATATCTGTCTGGACATCGGCGGTACGAAGGTCCTCGGCGCGGTCTTTGACCAGAACCGCAAAATTATTTACCGGCTGAAGAAAAAGACCAAGGAAGGCGGCGAGTCAACCGAAAACGTCGAACAGGTCATCCTGAAGGTCGTCAAGGAAGTCATCGCCGCTTCCGGCATCAAAAAGAATGAGATCCGGGCCATTGCGGCCGGCGCCCCCGGCGTCATCGACCAGGAGAAGGGCATTGTCCTGTTCTCCCCGAACCTGCCCTGGAAGAATTACGACATCCGTGCGGCCGTCGAAAAGGCAACCGGGATTCCGTTCTATATCGGCAACGATGTCAATGTCGGTGTCCTGGGTGAGTATTACTACGGCGCTGCCAAGGGATATCACAACGTGGTCGGCTTCTTTGTCGGCACCGGCATGGGCGGCGGCCTGATCCTTGATGACCGGCTCTACACCGGCAACAAATTCAAGGGAGCCGAGTACGGCCACATGGTCATGGACCCGGAAGGTCCGCTGTGCTCCTGCGGCCAGCGCGGCTGCCTGGAAATCTATTCCGCCAAGCGCGGCATGACTTCCTATATGCAGCAGCAGATCGCCCGGGGCCGGGCTTCCCTGATGATCGACCACTTTGAAAACGGCACCTTCCGCAGCAAGGTCCTGAAGCGCGCCCTGCTGCAGAATGACCCGGTAGCTACGGAAGCCGTTGACAGGTCCTGCCACTACCTGGCGGTCGCGACCGGCAATATGATCAACACCTTCAGCCCGGATGTCATTATCTACGGCGGCGGGGTCATTGAAGCCTGCGGTGACATCTTCCTTGAGAAGATTCTCCGGGAAGTGGACAGATACTGCATGCCTTCCATCCGGGATACGGTGGAACTGAAAAAAGCCGCCCTGGGGGACGACTCGATCCTCTATGGTGCCCTGTCCATGATTGAAGCGGAAACCGCCAAAAAGAAAAAGTAAATACAGTTAAGCCGCCGGTGCTGACCGGCGGCTTTTTTCATGTGGTCCGGTTGTGGACGGCGTTGCGGATATCCCGGCGGATCCGCTGCAGCTTGCCGCCGTAGGACCGGGGTGACATCTTCAGCCGGCTGCCTGCTTCCTCATAACTGCAGCCGCTGAGCCACGTGTCCATGATCTTCCTGTCTTCCGGCTTCATATGCCCGACATAGTCCTGCAGGCGGTCACGGGCCAGCGTATAGTTCAGATAGTATACCGGATCGTTCATCGGATCATTCTGGGCCACTGCCCCGTATACTTCCCCGGATTCCCCGATCTGGTCGTCGAGATGAACCATGCTGTACAGCGGAACCCGGCGGGGCGCGCTGTAACGCCGCATCAGTGAGTAGACCTTCCGCTGCAGCACAACCGTCAGGAAGGTCCGGAACCCGCAGGCCTGGTCTTCCCGGTAGTTTTCCATCACGTCCAGGATGGCCAGCCGGGCCTCCAGCAGGATTTCCTCCCGGTACGGTTCCAGCGGCCGGAAGGTCCGGACGGCACTGTTCACGATACCCTTCAGGATAATGTCGCATTCCGAAAAAAGAGCCTTCCGGGCCCATTCGTCCCCCATCCGGCTCATGTATATGAGTTCATAAGGATTTTCCATAACTGCTCTCCCTTCAAACGGGAGAACGTGCGCTCATGATCGAATACATCAGAATGCCCGCGCTGACGGACGCATTCAGGGATTCGATCGATCCTTTCATAGGCAGGCTGACAACATAGTCGCATTCCTCACGCAGCAGCCTGGAGATACCCTTGCCTTCGTTGCCGATGACCAGGACCGTATGGAAATCATACTTCACGGTCCGGTAATCCTGGCCGTCCATATCCGCCCCGACAATCCAGTATCCCTGCTTCTTGAGATCCTGCACCGTCCGGGTCAGGTTTGTGACCGCCGCGCACTTCACCGTATCGATGGCCCCGGCGGAAACCTTGGCCACTGTCGGGGTCAGTCCGACCGCGTTGGTCTTCTTGAAGATCACACCGTCGGCGCCGACGGCATCCGCAGTCCTGAGGATCGCCCCGAGATTGTGCGGGTCTTCCAGTTCATCCAGCAGGATGATGAAGCCGTATTCCCCTTTGCGGTTATTGACCAGGTCAGCCACCGGAACTGTTTTATACGGATCGATTTCCACGACAACACCCTGATGACGGTCCGTGCCGGCCAGTTTGTTCAGACTCCTCCGGTCAGTGTGCTCCACCCGGATATTGTGCTTCCGGCACATGGCTTCCAGTTCCCGGTCCGTCCCGGCAAGATATACCCTGTGGACCT
>JAEEHG010000116.1 GCA_016280695.1 Solobacterium sp.
CAGGATATTGAAAACAATGCCAATGAACCGATTTCCCTGGAATGGGATGCCGGTACTTCCGACTGGAAGGAAGAGGAAATCGATGCCATGGCAGAATATGTCTGCCGGTCCTGCGGCGGCACCATTGTGACAGACCGCACCACCTCTGCCACTTCCTGCCCGTTCTGCGGCAATCCGGTAGTCATGAATGATCAGATATCCGGCATGCTCAGACCGGATCTGGTCATCCCGTTCAAGCTGGACAAGGAAGCAGCCAAGGAAGGCCTGCGCCGGCATCTTTCCGACAAGAAACTGCTGCCGCGGGTTTTCACCGAGGAGAATCACATTGACGAAATCAAGGGCGTCTATGTCCCCTTCTGGCTGTTTGATGCCGATGTGCGCGCGGACATGCGTTACCGTGCCACCCGGGTCCGCAGCTGGACAGAAGGCGACTACAACGTGACAGAAACCAGTTACTACTCGGTATACCGCGGCGGGACCCTGAGTTTCTCCGCTGTGCCGGTGGACGGTTCCCGCAAGATGGATGACATTCTGATGGAGGCGATCGAGCCGTTTGACGTTTCAGCGGCCGTACCGTTCTCCACCGCTTATCTGGCCGGCTATTATGCCGACAAATACGACGTGTCGGATGAGGAAACATTCGGCCGGGCCAACGAGCGAATCAAAGTGAGCACCATGTCCACTTTTGATTCAACTGTCGTCGGCTACTCCGGTGTAACCCCGCAGGGAGTCAGCATCGGCCTGAACCGGGGCACAGCCCAGTATGCGCTGTATCCCGTCTGGCTGCTGAATACTTCCTGGCAGGGCCAGCAGTACACCTTCGCCATGAACGGCCAGACCGGCAAGTTTGTCGGAGACCTGCCCGTAGACAACGGCAGATACTGGATCATGGCACTCCGCAACACCGGCATTGTCGCCCTGATTCTGCTCATCATCATGATGCTTGTGCTGCGCTAGGAGGGAAGAAAATGAGAACAATCAGAAAAATCATTTCACTTCTGGCCGCAGTTGTCCTGCTGGTCCTGAGCAGCACTGCCGTCAGGGCGGAAGAAGGTGTCCTCTTTCAGGATCAGGACGGCTACCTGACTGCAGATGAACTGGATCAGCTCAACCGCGAGGCCGGCCAGGTGCTGGAAGATACCGGACTGGCTGTCATGGCTGTTTTTGATGAATCCTACAGCAGTTGTGTTCAACTGGCCGAGGACACGGCCGCCGGCGCGCCTTCACCGGACGGCATTGTTTTGGCTCTCACGGAAAAAGAATGGTATATGTATCCGTTCGGAAAAGCCGCTGATGTCTTCACCGACGAGGAAATCGATGCGCTCTGGGACACGGCTGTTGCCGAACCGGACAACCTGAGTGCCATGCAGGCCTATCTGCGGGCAGCCCGGGAAGTCTACATGTACGGCAATGTGCCCCAGCCGGTCATAACCCCGGCTCCATCCGGCTACCGGAAGCCCCGGGTTGTGGATGACGCAGACCTGCTGACCTATGAAGAAGAACAGGAACTGCTGAAGAAACTGGATGAAATCAGTGAACGGCAGAACTGTGATGTGGTTGTGGTCACGACAAATTCCCTGTACGGGCAGGATGTGACCGCCTACGCGGATGACTTCTATGATTACAACGGTTACAGTGATGACGGCATCCTGCTGCTGATTTCCATGGAAGACCGTGACTGGGCCCTGTCAACCAAGGGCTTCGGCATCACTGCCTTCACGGATAAGGGTATGGATGAACTGATGAAGAAGGTCCTGCCGTCTTTGAGCACCGGCAGTTACTACAATGCGTTTGACACATATGCCGACCTGTGTGACCAGTACATCACCCAGGCTGTGGAAGGTGAACCCTATGATATCGGCAATCTGCCGGACCAGGGTGTTCAGCCCTTCTGGTTCCCGCTGGCCGCTGCCATCGGCGCAGTCTTCGGCTTCGGTTCCGCCAGCCGGGAAAAGAGCAAGCTGAAGAGTGTCAGAAGGCAGAGAAGCGCCACTTCCTACCTGGTGCCTGGCAGCCTGGATGTCACCGACAGCCATGATCATTACCTGTTCTCCCGGACCACCCGGGTACAGCGGCCGAAGAGCAGTTCTTCTTCCGGCAGTCATGGCGGCGGCTCATCGACGCATATCTCGTCGTCCGGATCATTCCACGGCGGGTCCCACGGAAAATTCTGAAAACCATCAAAAAAACCGGAGAAATCCGGTTTTTTTCAGTTCAGTTCGCTTTTCCGTTTCAGGCTCGGATGGCCGGCCAGCATTTTCTTGATCCCGTAGGGATACGCAAACGCGATCTCGGCAATCCCCTTTTCGCACTTGAGCACAATACCCTCACCGAACTTGGAGTGCACCACCTGCTCGCCCTTGCGGAACTCGACTGCTGCCGACTGCTCCAGCCGCTGGTTGAAGGTCTCCTCCGGGTCCGCGAACAGCTGCCGGTTGAGCGGCCGGCTGTCCAGCGGGTTGCCCTGGAACGTGGCACCCATGTGTTCGATATACTCGTCATCGATCTCATCGATGAAGCGGGACCTGGTCCGGGCTTTCTGCAGAATATAGCTGAAACCCCCGGCCTCGGTCAGATACAGCTTGTTCCGGGCCCTGGTAAAGGCAACATATGCCAGGCGCCGTTCTTCCTCAACACCCTTCCGGCCGTCATTCATGGCTCTTTCATTCGGGAAAATGCCGTCATTCATATCGGATACGAAAACCGTATCAAACTCCAGGCCCTTGGCCGCGTGCACCGTCATCAGCTGCACAAAGTCACTGTTCATCGTTTCGTCCCGGTCGCCGTACAGTGACACCAGCTGCAGGTATTCCTCCAGCGTACTGTCCGGATAGTTTTCGCTGAATTCCCGCACGTCATCGATCAGCTCCTTCAGGTTTTCCAGCCGGTCTGTTTCATGATCGTCTTCCAGCATTGCCCGCAGGCCCGATTCCTCGATGATGTTTTCAAAGAGCCGGAAGATTTCCGTCCTGCCGGAAGCGGCCTTTTCCCGCCAGGATTCCACCATGGCCACAAAGTCATTCAGGGTTTTCTGCACCTTGCCCGAGAAGAGCTGTTCTTCCTTCAGCACGGTGTACATGGATCGGCCGGTGCTGATTGCCCGCTGGGCGATCGTATCCATGGTCTTGTTGCCGATGCCGCGCTTGGGCCGGTTCAGGATCCGCTGCAGGGCCAGGTCATCAGCTGATGAGACCATGCGCAGATAGCACAGGGCATCCTTGACTTCCTGACGTTCATAGAACCGCACACCGCCGTAGATCACATACGGGATCCGCTCATCCAGCAGGCCTTTTTCCAGGGAACGGGACAGGTAATTGGAGCGGTACAGCACGGCCATGTCATGGTACGGCTTGCCCTGCTTGTGCAGTTCCTGGATCTTGGCCGCAATCCAGGCTGCCTCGTAGGCATCACTGGCACTGGCATAATGTGTAATCTTCACATCGGAGCGCCGGTTCGTATAAAGGTCCTTCTCCAGCCGGTGACGGTTGTTGCGGATGACGCTGTTGGCACCGTTCAGGATTGCCGAAGTCGAGCGGTAATTCTCATTCAGCATGATGGTCTTCGTGCCCGGGAAATCCTTTTCGAAGTTCAGGATGATATTGACATCGGCCCCGCGCCAGGTATAGATGGTCTGGTCCGGGTCGCCGACAACGTAGAGGCTGTTGTCAATGCCGGTCAGCTGCCGGATCAGTTCGTACTGCACCTTGTCAATATCCTGGAACTCATCGACATGGATCCAGTGATAGCGGCGCTGCCACTTGTCCAGCACTTCGCTGTACGTCTTGAACATCTGCACCACCCACAGAATCAGGTCATCAAAATCCAGCGCGAACAGGGCCTTCTGGCGCTCCACATAGTACTGGTAAACCTCAGCTTTGGACTTGTCGCCGGTGAAGCTGCCAGCCAGTCTGAACGCGTGTTCCACGGAGATGCCGGCGGACTTGTTGTTGGCGATATAATCCAGCAGGACGCCGTACGGATAGCTCGTCGCGTCCAGTCCGAGTACCTTGTACGCTTCCTTCAGCACGGACTTCTGGTCTTCCGCATCCATGACCGTGAAATTGCGCGGCCAGCCCATGCACTGGATGTCCTCCCGCAGGATCCGCACGCAGAGCGAGTGAATCGTGCTGATCCACGGCTGTCCGGCATCCTCAGCCAGCATCTTCCGCAGTCTGTCCTTCATCTCGTTGGCTGCCTTGTTGGTAAAGGTAATCGCCAGGATTTTCCGGGCATCTTCCCCCAGGTCCTGCACCAGGTGGGCAATGCGCATGGTCAGCACCCGGGTCTTCCCGCTGCCGGCCCCGGCGACCACCCGCAGATATTTTTCATCCGAAAGAACAGCTTCTTTCTGGTTTTCATTCAAAATACTCAGATCCATCATATTCCTGCTCCACGCCCCAGTCCGATGAGGCTATGTTATTATACCAAGAAAGAATCAATGCTGTCTGACTGAGTTTTATGCACATGCTATAATAGACAGCGGAGTGTAAACTATGGTAAAGACAGCAGAAAACTGGAAAGATTTTGCCTGTATCGACGCCGGTGACGGGGAAAAACTGGAACGCTGGCAGAATATCGTGCTGCGCCGCCCGGATCCGCAGGCAATCTGGCCGAAAGATAAAAACGAAAAACTGTGGCAGAATGCCGATGCAGTCTATCACCGTTCCCGTTCCGGCGGCGGTTCCTGGGAATACCGGAAAAAACTGCCTGAAGCCTGGACGATTCAGTACGGTGAACTGACCTTCAAGGTTTCACCAACCGGCTTCAAGCATACAGGCCTGTTCCCCGAGCAGGCTGTCAACTGGGACTGGATGGCGAATCTGATCCGCACCCACAGGGATGAAAACCTGCGGATTCTGAACCTGTTTGCCTATACCGGCGGGGCTACCATGGCCTGTGCCGCGGCCGGCGCTGCCGAAGTGGTGCATGTGGACGCCGCCAAGGGCATGGTGCAGTGGGCCAAGGAAAACCGTGACCTCTGCGGCCTGCAGGATCATGTCATCCGCTTTATTGTCGATGACTGCCTCAAGTTTGTGGAACGGGAAAAGCGCCGCGGGCATACCTACCACGGTATCCTGATGGATCCGCCCTCCTATGGCCGCGGTCCGAACGGTGAGATGTGGAAGTTCGAAAAGGAAATCGTGCGGCTCATTGACGCCTGTCTTGATATTCTGGATGAACATGCCCTGTTCTTCCTGATCAATTCCTATACAACCGGATTCTCTTCCACCGCCCTGGGTGATCTCATGAAGACGACCGTGCTGGCTGAGCATCCGGACGGAACCATCGATGCCGGGGAAGTTGCCCTGCCGATTGCCGGCCGGGGCCTGCTGCTTCCGTGCGGCATCTACGGCAGATGGGAGCGCCATGAAGGTTCTCTATGAAGACAACCACCTGCTGGTGGTGGAAAAACCGGTAAACGTACCGGTGCAGGCAGACAGTTCGAATGATCCCGACCTGCTGACCATGGCCAAGGCGTACATCAAGGACCGGTACAGCAAACCCGGCAACGTCTATCTCGGCCTGGTGCACCGGCTTGACCGGCCGGTCGGCGGAGTCATGGTCTTCGCCCGCACCAGCAAGGCCGCCGCGCGGCTGTCTGATACGATCCGGAACCGGAAGATGAAGAAAACCTATCTGGCGGTTCTGGACGGGATCCCGGCAGAAAAAAATGCCGTGCTGGAAGACTGGCTGCAGAAAGATCAGAAAACCAACACAACCCGGACGACAGACCGGGAACACGGCAAATACGCCCGCCTGTCCTACCGGATCCTGGCAGTGCATGACCGCCGGGCCCTGGCCGAAATCACCCTTGACACCGGCCGGTCCCATCAAATCCGGGTCCAGTTCGCGTCCCGCGGCTGGCCGCTGGCATATGACCAGCGCTATAACCCGCATCCCGGAAAAGGCCAGATTGCCCTCTGGGCAAGCCGGCTCGAGTTTCCGCATCCCGTCACCGGGGAAATGCTCACCTTTGAGGATCTTCCCCAGGGCAGGCCATGGACAGATTTTGAGGTAATGGAATGACTGAAGTAAAAAAGAAGAGAAGAAAGCGCAGAAAGTACAAACTGGTACTGCCATGGAAACAGAACACCGCCCAGACCGGCAATAAGACCGTACGCCGGAAAAGGCGCCGGCTGAAACTGAAAAAGGAAGTCTGGTATGCGATTGCCGGCGTTGTGGCTGTTCTTCTGCTCATTCTTGTGCCGCGGGCCATGGACAACAGCAAGCTCAGGAAACTCGGCTATAAAAAAGATGAAATCGCGGCGATCCGGGAACAGAAACTGACCCGTACGCTGCTGGAAAACGAATGGTATTCCCCGTATCTGGCCCAGGCAATCAAAAACAACTCCCTGGATAAAGACTACATGGAACTCTATACCGTCGTCTCGCCTGAACGCGGGCTGTCGGCGCAGGACTTCCTGCTCTACAACCGGCTGCTGGACAAGGGCTATGTGGACAAGCAGCTTCTGAACCTGTTCAAGAATCTGAAGTACTGGGAAATGACGCCGCTGCTGGTCTTTGACTACCAGTATGACGAAACCATGTACATCAACGACTGCACGAGCCACCGCGAGACCAACAGCCAGGACCACTTTGTCCTGGACGGCAACTACTATACGTTCTATGAAAATACCCTGCCGGTGGATGATGTCAGCAGCGTGGATATGCTGGTGAACAAGACATATTATCTGGACGGGTCGTATCTCCCGCCGCAGCTGACGGATCTTTCCATACAGTACGCCGCAACCGACCGGCAGCTGGCCCAGACAGCGGCTGATGCCCTGGCTGACTGGTGCAACGCCGGCCGCGGGGTCGGGGTTACCTTCTACGCCACCAGCGCCTACCGTTCCTATGAATCCCAGGAAACCCTGTACAGGAACTATGTCGGGGTCTACGGGGAAGCCCAGACCGACCTGATGTCGGCCCGGCCGGGGTTCTCCGAACACCAGACCGGTTATACCGTTGATATCGCGGCCACCCATGAGGATGACATCGAGGAGTTCAAGGATACGCTGGCTTACCGCTGGACCAGCACGAATTCACCGGATTACGGCTGGATTCTTCGTTATCCGGAAGGGAAGGAAAGCATCACGGGCTATGAGTTTGAATCGTGGCACTACCGCTACCTCGGCGTTGATCTGGCCCGGGCAGTCGCCGCTTCCGGCATGACCTACGATGAATTCTACTGCCTGTACCTGAAGCCC
>JAEEHG010000117.1 GCA_016280695.1 Solobacterium sp.
CCTGCACAAAGACCCGCAGGCCTTCACCTATACACCGGTCAGTGATTCCTTTTACGGCACCATGTATTCCCGTTCCGGCGCCTTCTGGGTACAGCCGGATACGATTGTCCGCATGGATCCGGTGCAGCCGCTGAAAGTTGAAGTCGAGTATGACAACGGCCGGACCGCTGCTTCCCTTTTCATGCCGGAGCGGCTGAATGAAAAGGACCAGTATACCTATTATCTGGACGGCAACCATGCCTTCCTGGATATCCATACCGATGCCCCGGGCGGCCGCAAAGCCCTTATCATCAAAGATTCGTTTGCCCATATCCTGCTGCCGTACCTGGCGGCCGAATACAGTGAACTGCAGGTGATTGACCTGCGTTACTACCACTCCCCGGCAGCTGACCTGGCGGCCCAGGCAGACGATATATACTTCATCTACAGTCTGGATAATTTCTGCGAAGACCCGAATCTGATCTTTCTGAGGTAGAACCATGGAACTGGAATTCAAGAAATTCGGCATCAACGGGGAAGGCATCGCCTATTCCGGCAAAAAAACCGTATTCTGTCCGGGTGTTCTGCCGGGGGAAACCGCGGAAGTCAGAATCACCGAAGAGAATACTTCTTTTTTACGGGCGGAACTTGTACGGATCATCAAGGCAAGCCCGAAGCGCAGACGCAGCCGGCTTTCCGCCGAGGAGCGCTGTGAAGGCTGCGCGCTGGCGTTGCTGGCCTATCCGGAACAGCTGCAGGTGAAAAAGCAGCTGCTGGCGGAAACGCTATGGAAATACGGCCATGTGCGCAGTCATTTCATCCGGGATGTCCATGCCAGCCCGCATCGCAGTCATTACCGGACGGCCTGCAAGCTGCCCGTCCATGACTTTCACGGCCAGCTGGTCAACGGCATGTACGAACCCGGAACCAATCATTTTCAGGTTATCCGGGAATTCATTACCCATACACCGGCACTGGAAAAACAGCGTCTGCGGGCCCTGGATATCCTCAATCAATACCGAATGAAGGCTTTTGATGCCCGCACCGGACACGGCATCCGCTATCTTGTCATCCGCACCCTGCAGGATCAGACCCAGATTACCCTGGTCACCGGCAAAGACCGGCTGCCGGCTGACATGATCCGGGAACTCTGCGGCGATGATGAACAGCGGGCCGTATTCCAGAGCATTAACGACCGGAAAAAGTCAGCGGCGGTGTTCGGCACCCCGGCCAGGCTGCTGGCCGGTCCGCCTGCTCTCTGCGCGGAAATCGGAAACATCCGGATCATGCTGGCGCCGGAAGCTTTCTTCCAGCTGAATACCGAACAGGCTGCCGAACTGTACCGGACCGCAATCGCCAAAGTCGATCCCTGCGGCCGGCTGGTCGAGGCTTACTGCGGCGCCGGTGCCATGTCGCTGATGGCTGCCGGCAAGGCTGCAGAAGTCATCGGTATCGAAAACGTACGGGAAGCGGTTGAAAACGCGGCGGAAAACGCCCGCCTGAACGGTGTGAATAACGCCAGGTTCCTCTGCGCGGACGCGGCCGCCGGGCTGCGGCAGCTGATACAGGAAAAGGCAGTTGACACCCTGCTCGTCGATCCGCCCCGCAGCGGTCTGGATGACGCCATGATCGAAGCCGTCATGGCTGCGGATATCCGTAAGATCATCTATGTTTCCTGCAATCCGGCGACCTTGGGAAAGAATCTGAAAATCCTCAAGCAGCGCTATCAGGTCCGCACGGTCATTCCTTTCGACATGTTCCCGCAGACTCCTCATATAGAATCCGTAACGGTTCTGGAAAGAGGCTGACATGAAATACAGAATCTATCCCGGCAGGCTGGAAATCACCATCGAGACACAGGACGGCATTTCTGACCTTGGCGCGTTGTTTGAGCGGCTCTGCCTCTCCCGCAAAGATCGGTACGTGTACCTGCAGGAAGGCCGGATCACGCTCAACCGTACACCTGTGCGGCGGGCAGATACCGCCCTTGCCGGCAATGACCGGCTGCAGTTTCACCTGATAACGGAACAGATGGACAGGACCCCGGCCCCGGAACCGTGTGAAGTGATATACAGTGATGATCTGATCTATGTCGTTCACAAGGAACCGGGAATGATCATCCACGATGACAGTGATGACTGTCTGGCTGCCCAGGCTGCCGCCTGGCAGCAGCTGCAGGGCCTGGATGTCCCGGTACGATATATTCACCGGCTGGACCGGGAAACGTCCGGGCTTGTCCTCTTCAGCAAGGTTCCCCTGCTGCAGGGCTGGTATGACAATGCCCTCCGGAACCGGAAGATCAAACGCACCTATCTGGCCATCAGCCGCGGTTCCATGCCGGCCGGCCAGCACCTGCGCTTTACAGATGCCATCGGCAAGGACCGGCATGTCAGCGGCCGCTACCGTGTCTCCCCGTCAGGAAAGCCGGCGGCCACCGATGTCGTATGCCTTGAGAAAAAAGGCCCGTTCCGGCTGCTGGAATGCACGCTGGAAACCGGCCGTACGCACCAGATCAGAGTCCACCTGTCCGCCCATGGCATGCCGATTGTCAATGACCCGCTTTACGGCATCCCCGAACCCGGATTCCGGCATATGGGGCTCTGGGCCTGCCGCCTGCAGACTGGCAATCCCTTCAATGCCGAAACCATTACCGTAACAGACCGGGTACCGGAAGATTTCCTGCAGTTCAAAACAGCTGCGCAGTTATAGGCAAAAACAAAACAGGACCTCGTCCTGTTTTTTTATTCGGCTTCGTCCGGGTTTGTCGTGACATCAATCCATTCGGTATAACCCGAATACTTCTCCATATCCGGAATTGTCATGCGGATTGCGGAATTCCCGCTGCCGCAGGCCGGATACACATGCTCAAACCGTTTCAGGGAATTGTCCAGATAGACCGTACATCCTTCCTTGAGACCAAACGGGCATACCCCGCCGATCGGATGTCCGGTCAGCGCTTCAACCTCTTCACCGTGCAGCATCCTTGCCTTGGTATGGAATCTTGCCTTGTATTTATGATTCTGGATCCGGGCATCACCGGCCATGACAATAATCACCGGTTTTTCATCAACCAGAAACGACATTGTCTTGGCGATTTCCTTTCCTTCACAGCCCAGGGCGTGGGCGGCCAGTTCGACGGTGGCACTGGATTCATCCAGCAGGATAATCCGGTCTTCCATCCCGAACTGGCGGAAATAAGCCTTAACGGATTCAAGTGACATATAATTGTTCCCCTTTCAGTTGTCATACCAGGCCAAGCCAGGCATGAAGTTCATCGTAGCCCCCGTGCGGAATATCGTCAAGGGGCAGGTTGTGCCGGTTGAGCAGGCTGTCGGTCAGCAGGAAGACTTTCATGCCCACTTTAGCTGCCGGGACATCTTCATCCGCGTCATTGCCGATCATGATGCAGTCCTGCGGCCTGACCCCGAGGGTTTCCGCCACTTCAGCATAGTACTGCGGATTCGGTTTGCAGGTCCGGCTGGTTTCATATGTTGTATACAGTTCAAAGTCCTCCGGTTCCAGCCCGGCCCAGCGGATCCGCTGCTCTGTCGCAATCCGCGGAAACAGCGGGTTGGTAGCCAGGGCTACCCGGTATCCGGCTTCCTTCAGCCGGTGTACGGTTTCCGCGGCCCGCGGGTTGAAACCCGTTGCCTTCCTGGCTCCTGCAAAACCCTGTTCATAGAATTCCAGGAAATGCCGGTAGCTGTCAGATGCGGGTGTTTCAAACTGCGCGTCGAAGACTTCCCAGAAGCGTTTTTCATTGGTCCGGCTGCCGTCGTTTGCGACCATGGCCGCAGTGCCTCTCCACACCGCCTTGATCAGGGCCTGCGGCTCAAACCCGTACGGGCCCATCCATTGGGCCAGACAGCCGAAATAATAGTCCGTGAACCGGTCCTGGTCCATCGGCAGAAGGGTTCCGTCAAGATCAAACAGAATCATCTTGTCCATGGGCTTCCTCTTCTTTCTGCTGCAGTTTTTCTTTTGCCACTGCCAGCATCAGTTTAATGCGGTTTTCCTGATTGACCCGGGTCGCGCTCGGATCATAATCAATCGGTGTGATATTGGCATCCGGATGAATTGCCCGGATCCGGTTGATGACGCCCTTGCCGGCAATGTGGTTCGGCAGACAGCCGAAGGGCTGGGCACAGATGACATTTTCGTAACCGCCTTCAATCAGTTCGACCATCTCCGCCGTCAGCAGCCAGCCTTCTCCCATCTTGGCGCCGAGGGACAGGATGCCCTTCGGCTTCTCCATCAGTTCACGGAAGCTGCCCGGGGCGTAATAACCGAACGCCCGAAGGGTTTCATTCATGGACACGCCGATGTGGTCCATCAGCTTCAGGGCCCAGCCGGCGTACTTTCCGAGCTTCGGATTCATTCCGTACAGCCGGGTATCCAGCTGCCAGTTGGCACAGCAGTACTGGGCATAGCCCGTCAGACTCGGCAGGTTTACTTCGCAGTCCTGCGTTTCCAGGAAATGCACCAGATCATTGTTGCCAAGCGGGGAGAACTTCACGTAGATTTCCCCGACCACGCCGACCTTGACCTTCGGCACAATTGTCTTCGGGATGGCCGCGAAATCCGCCGCGATATCCCGGAATCTCCGCTTCATGGCCGGCAGAAGGTAATTCCTGCCGTTATGGAACCATCCGGATATCGTTTCGATCCACTTGTCCAGACAGGTCCGGCTGTCCCCTTTCTGATCCTCATAGGCAACCGTCTGATTGTAAAGCGCCATCAGTTCGTCACCGTATTCCACTGCCGCCAGCATTTTCAGCAGCATCTTCACGGTCCATGGCATGGCTGAGCCTTCCTCCATGCCGAGGGCATTGGCCGACGCGACCGGGATGTTGCCGTAACCGGCCTTGACCAGGGCCTTGCGCAGCAGCCGGATATAGTTGCTGGCCCGGCAGCCGCCGCCTGACTGGGTGATGATCAGGGCGGTATGATCCAGATCATACCTGCCGCTGTTCAGGGCATCCAGAAACTGGCCGATGATCAGCAGGGCCGGATAACAGGTATCGTTGTGAACATATTTCAAGCCTAACTGGGACACTTCACTGCCGCTGTTCTGCAGCAGTTCCATGTGATATCCTTCGCTTTCCATGGCAGCCTTGACCAGTGAGAACTGAATCGGGGCCATGCTTGGGATCAGGATCGTATGGGTCGCCAGCATCTCTCTCGTAAAACCGGGTGTCAGATATTCCATGCTTATCTGTCCTCCGTTTCTTTTTTCTCTTCAAGGGCTGCCAGCAGGCTTCTGAGCCGGATATTCACCGTACCCAGGTTGGTGATTTCGTCGATCTTCAGCTGCGTATAGAGCTTGCCGCCCTCCTGCAGGATCTCCCTGGTTTCATCCGAGGTGATCGCGTCCAGGCCGCAGCCGAAGGATACCAGCTGCACCAGGTTCATGTCCGGCTGGGTTGTACAGTATCTGGCGGCCGCGTACAGCCGGCTGTGGTAAGTCCACTGGTTCAGGACAGCCGTATTGAACTTCGGTACCTGCCAGCTGACCGAGTCCTCAGTCACCACGGCAGCGCCCTGGCGGATGATCAGCTGGTCAATGCCGTGATTGACTTCCGGATCGACATGGTACGGACGCCCGGCCAGCACGATGATTTCCCTGCCCTCCTTACGGGCCTGTTCAATGATCTCCTGACCCTTTTCCCTGAACCGCCGCATATGCGCCTTGTATTCGTCATATGCCGCGTCCAGGGCCGTCCGGATCTCCTGCTCCGGCAGCGCCGGGAAGTATTTCTTCAGCAGCGCGGGAAACCGTTTTGTGAATTCCTCCCGCATCTCGATATTGATATATTCCTTGATGAACGGGATCGTCTCCAGTTCATAGCAGTTGTCATTCAGCACTTCCGGATAGTA
>JAEEHG010000118.1 GCA_016280695.1 Solobacterium sp.
CAAGCCGGTCCAGCGGTGCGTTGTTGCCGCCATGGCCGTTGAGGACAACAAAGCGGCGGGCGCCATGCCTGCGCAGACCATCCAGAATCCGGTACATGACCTGATAGGTCACCTCCGGGCCGAGACTGACCGTGCCCGGGAAAACAGAAAGATAGTCGGTGTTGCCGTACGGCATTGTCGGGGCGATCAGGGCATCGGTGAGCGGCTCCAGCACTTCCAGGATTTTATCCGGGATCAGCCAGTCCGTGCCCAGCGGCATATGGCGCCCGTGGCATTCGGTGCTGCCCAGGGCAATCAGCACTGTATCATGTTCCTTGAAATACGCTTCGGCCTGCGGCCACGTCATCTCTGCCAGTCTCATGTCATATCCTCCCGCCGCACAATGCGGCATATGCAAAAACGAAGATCATTCCTGATCCTCGTGCTGGTTGATTCTCAATTGATACTCACCGGTGCATTCAAGCATGGAACCGTCACTGAGCTCGATCTGCCCGTCCCGGTATTCATGGACCCGGCCGGCGGCGTCGGTGACACTGAGGCCCGAGTCATTGACTGACGAGATCCAGTACTTGCCGCTCTTGATGTTGCGGGGCACGGCATAGGTGCCCGGGGTCAGGGTCATGGTATTTTCACTGGCCAGGTAGATCAGGTTCTTTTTCTCTTTCCGGGCCATGTGCAGGATGTGGTAGAACTTGTGCCGCAGCAGGAACAGGTCGGCATTTTTTGTCTGATAGATGTACTCACTGCGCTTTTCGATCACATGCAGGGCATTGACATCCGGGCTGTCAACCACCAGGTTGGTCGGGCGGTGGACATTCAGGAAGTGCTCGCTGAAGAAATAGACAGCCGCGTTGGTTTCATATAATGTACCGCTGACTTCAACAGCGTCCTCGGCGGAGCTGCTGGGCAGGTTGGTGATGTCTTCTTTCTGTACGGCGGTGATTTCGGTTATGGCACTGCCGGCGGGAATCCGGTCCCTGTCCACCCGGATGGTGACCGGCTGGGCGGTGATCAGCTCCTCACCCCGGTGCAGGATCATCTTGCCGTGCGGAAAATACTTTGCGATACAGTCGGAGATCGTGTGGGTTTCCAGATAGCTGCGCATGATCATGTCCCGCATTTCCGGTTCGTGCACGACCAGCTGCTGGAACAGGTCAAAACGGACCGGCAGATCATAGCTTTCAATGATCCTGCGGCAGTCACTGCAGATCAGCTGCCCGTCCGGCGTGGACTGCAGACGATGAAAGAACGATCCTTTTTCATCGAGACAGAAATCACAGATACGGCTTCTGGCCATGGCAGTTCCTCCTACCAGCAAATAATATAACCATTTAAGTGGAAATGCACGGGAAACGTCTTCACTTATATATCATCATAAGCAGATTGTCAGTCAGCCGGAATCTGATTTAATATAGTTGTAAAGAATAAAATAGTATGGAGGACAAGATCATGGAATTTACTGTCAAAGTTGCCGAATTCAGCGATCTGGCGGAAGCCGCAGCCGTTGAAGCAGCCGTCATGCCGGGACATCAGTATGTTGAAAATGCCTGGAATTACTACTGGAACACACCGGGCGCTTTCCTTTGTGCCTATACGGAAGGCAAGATGGTCGGCATTGCCCACCTGGCTGTCCTGCCGGACGGCACCGGCTGGTTTGAAGCCCTGCGCGTGCATCCGGATTATCAGAACAACGGTGCCGGCAAGGCCCTGTATGAAAAGGCCCTGGAACTGATTGACACAAAGTTCCACTGCACCGGGCTGACCATGTATACAGGTCATACAAACGTGCGCAGTGCCGGCCTGGCAGCCCGTTACGGCCTGACCAAGGTTTATGAGCACAAGGAATACAATTACAAGGTAGACGGGCCGAAGGATACCCACGGCTTCGTGCATGCGGACTGGGAAGCGGCTGAGAAGGCTGCCCTGCCGCTGGCGGCGGAATACGGGGATGTCATCTGCCAGACCCGGACCTGGTACCATGTCAACGCGGCCAACGTCAAGGCCCTGGCAGACAGCGGCTGCTTCTACAAGAACGATGACGGTGACTTTGTCTTCGTCGGCACCCGGTTCGATTATCATAAGAAGCTGTTTGTCATCATGATGGGCGGCGACTATAAGAAGGGCCTGGACTTCGCGGTCAACCTGGCAGCGGCCCAGGGCGTACCGGTCGTAACCTGCACGTTTACGGCCGTCAACGAAAAACTCGAGAAGGCGCTGCTGGACTACGGCTTTGAAAAGGGCGGCGAACTGATCACCAAGGAACGCGTGTTCTGAGTTTCAAAGACCACATATCATTCAACAGGGACGCTGAGGCAGCGTCCTTTTTCAATTCTGTTGACACACCGGTTAGTTACAACTAATATATGTAATTGTTAGGTTTAACTAACCGGAGGGATATTAAAATGAAAATCTGGAAAAGCACTTCTTTGATTCTTGCGTCCGCGCTGCTGCTGGCAGGATGCTCATCATCTGCTACCGCCACTCCCGAACCGACGGAAGAGGCGTTTGCAACGGTGGAACATGTCTACGGTACAACTGTGATTCCGGCGGAACCGCAGCGGATCGTAGCTCTGTATGACAGCAATCCGGACCCGGTCCTGGCGCTCGGCATTGCTCCGGTTGGCGTATCGAAGACCGGTTACGGCGTCGTTGATGAAAACGGCCTGCCGCCCTGGACAGGGGCAGCGTTTGCGGAACTGGGGGTTGAGCCGAATGTCTTCGATGATACCGACGGTCTGGATTTCGAAGCGATCAATGATGCGGCTCCGGATCTGATCCTGGCTCCGAATTCCGGCATGACGGAAGAGGAATACCAGCGGCTGAGTGAAATCGCACCGACCGTGCCGTATAAGGAAACCGCCTATGCGACAACCTGGAAAGAAGAGATGGAAGTCACAGCGAAGGCCCTGGGCCGGGAAGCTGACGGGGAAGCGATTATAGCCGAAACACAGGCCGTCATTGATGCGGAACTGGCAAAGTACCCGGCTCTGGAAGGCAAGACAGCGGCGTTCTGCTGGATTGATCCTTCTGATCTGAGCGTCGTCTATATTTATCTGCCGCTCGACCCGCGGGCCGGGTTCCTGGAGGAAATCGGTCTCGAACTGCCGCAGGAACTCAAGTCTCTGGCCGAAGAGGGTGACTTTGCGGTGACCCTGAGCAGCGAGAACATCGATATGCTCAACAGTGTGGACATCATTGTCTGCTACGGCGAAGACAGCATCATCGAGGAACTGCAGGCCAATCCGGTCATCAACACGGTGCCGGCGGTCAGAAACGGCTCCATCGTGCCGATCAGCAGCACTTCCGAGCTGTACATGGGCACCTATGTAACCGTGCTGTCCATTCCGGCGGTTATCGATCAGTACATCGGTCTGCTCGGTGAGGCAGCCGCTAAGGCAGAACAGTAATGAAAGAGGCCGGGGAGAAATCTCCGGCCTGCCGGTATTATGAGAAAACGGGTTTGGATCAGCAGTATAGTCCTGATTCTGCTGGCGCTGGCGGCAGTATTCCTTTCATTGTGGTTCGGGGCCCGCATCATTCCGTTCCGGGATGTCTGGTCAGCGGTCATCCATCCGCAGTTGGACTCCTACAATACCAGGGTGGTTCATGCCCGTACGGTCCGGACACTGTTCGGCTTTCTGGCCGGGGCAGCCCTGGGTGTTTCGGGAACAGTCATGCAGTCGGTCACCCGCAATCCGGTGGCGGATCCCAGCATTCTCGGGGTCAATACCGGGGCAGCCCTGGCGGTTGTCATCGGCCTGGTATTCTTCAATATCGCAAGACCCGAACAGTATATCTGGCTGGCTCTGGCCGGTGCAGGACTGACATCGGCCCTGGTGTACGGCATTGCGTCTGTGGGGGCGTCCGGCATCACACCGATCAAACTGGCCCTGTCCGGGGCAACGGTCTCCGTGGCCCTGGGTTCACTGCTTACCACGGTGCTTCTGCCGGATACCGACGCGATGAATTCGTACCGGTTCTGGCAGATCGGCAGTATCGGGGCAGCTACCCGGGAACACATGCTACTGCTGCTGCCGTTTTTCATCACCGGCCTGGTCCTGGCCCTGCTGCTGGCAGATCATCTCAATGTTGTCACCCTGGGAGATGAAATGGCAAGCAGTCTCGGCGTCAATGTCCGCATTGTGCGGCTTCTGGCCAGTGCAGCCGGGGTGATCCTGTGCGGAGCGACAACCGCTCTGGCCGGCCCGATCGGGTTTGTCGGCCTCATGGTGCCGCATCTTCTGCGGATGATGACCGGCTCGGATGTCCGGGTGATGCTGCCGCTTTCGGCGCTGGGCGGGGCGTCGCTGCTGCTGATCGCGGATGTGATCGGGCGTGTCATCGGCCGGCCCGGTGAAACCGAAGTCGGGGTCATTACGGCGCTGCTGGGAGCCCCGGTATTCATCTATGTCATTCAGAAAGCGAAGGTGAGGTCACTGTGAGCAGGGTCATGAGTCCTGATGCCGCAAGGCGCCGGCGCCGCTGGAATACCGCCGTCATCGTGACGGCAGTCCTGACGGTCCTGCTGGCCGGAGCGATGCTGTGCTGCGGCAATACATTCTATGGGCCTGCCGTTGTGTTCCGGGTGCTGCGGGGCGAGATGATTTCTTCTGCCTCCTATGCCATTCTGCAGCTGCGGCTGCCGCGCATGCTGGGAGCGGTGTTCTCCGGCATGGCTTTCGGGATGGCCGGCTTTGTGTTTCAGACAGTGCTGCGCAATCCGCTGGCTTCACCGGATGTCATCGGCATTTCCACCAGCACCAGTGCAGCTGCAGTCTTCTGTATTTCCGTACTCGGTCTGCAGGGGATTGTTGTGCCGGCTGTGTCGGTTGTCACAGGTCTCTGTGTTTCCCTGATTATTTACCTGCTGGCCGCGAGAAACGGCTTCTCCCATGCCCGCATGATCCTGATCGGCATCGGGGTGCAGGCGATGCTGGGGGCGGTGATTTCCTGGGTTCTGAGCCGGACCTCGGAATACGATGTCGCCAACACGATGCGCTGGATGAACGGCAGCCTGACCAATGCCCGCATGCAGGAAAGCCTGACCGTGATGGCTGTGGCGGTCCTTGGAGCTGTGTTTCTGTTCAGCAGACGGGAAGCCATGCGGCTGATCGAACTGGGTGATGCGTATGCAGAAACGCTGGGTGGGAATATCCGGCGGCTGTATCCGCAGGTGATCGCGGCGGCAGTCCTGCTGGTAGCTTTTGCAACAGCGGCTGTGGGCCCGGTGTCTTCTGTTTCGTTTCTGGCCGGACCGATCGCATCCCGGATCAGCGGCAGGAGCAGATCCACACTGATCCCCAGTGCCCTGGCCGGGGCGGTTCTGGTGCTGGCGGCAGACCTGATCGGACAGTTCCTGATGCCGGCAAGATATCCGGCCGGGGTCATTACCGGTCTGCTGGGCGGGCCGTATCTTCTGTACCTGCTGGTGACCATTAACCGGAAAGGAGAAACCGCATGAGTGAAAACATGGTGATGTCCGCAAGGAACCTGGCGTCCGGCTATGACGGAAGAATCATCATACCGGATATGACGATGACCATACCGGCCGGAAAGATCAGTGTGCTGATCGGTGCCAACGGGTGCGGCAAGTCCACCCTGCTGAAAGCCTTCTGCCGGCTGAACAGAGTCTATGCCGGAACAATCACGCTGGGGGACCGGGACATCCGTGATTACGGGCCGAAGGAATATGCCCGCAGCGTAGGGATGCTGCCGCAGTCACCCGCCGTGCCGGAAGGCATCAGCGTGCGGGAACTGGTCACCCGCGGCAGATTTCCGTACCGGCAGCCGCTGAAAGGACTGGCAGCGGCAGACTATCAGGCTGTTGACAGGGCAATTGCGGTCATGGGAATCGAAGCCATTGCCGACCGCAATGTGGATGAACTGTCCGGCGGCCAGCGCCAGCGGGTCTGGATTGCGCTTTCCCTGGCCCAGGAGACAGATATCCTGTTTCTCGATGAGCCGACAACATTCCTGGATATTTCCTACCAGATCGAGATCCTGGAACTGCTTGTGCGGCTGAACCGGGAGAATCGGACAACGATTGTCATGGTGCTGCATGACATCAATCTTGCGGCAAGATATGCAGATTATCTGTTTGCCATGAAGCAGGGACAGCTGATCCGGGAAGAGAAACCGGCAGACATCATTGATGAGGCACTGATCCGGGAAGTGTACGGCATGGAGAGCAGGATCATCACCGATCCTGTCTACGGAACGCCGAATGTCATCCCGGTCGGCAACCCATCCCTGCTCAGGGAATAACGAAAGGAAAACAACTATGTATCATATAGAAAAGAATACCGTGCAGGAAACCCTGGTCATTCCGCTGTTCGGGCGGATGATCTGTGCCGAGCATTACCCGGAGCTGCTGGCGGACCCGGAAGCACAACGCATCTGTGCTGATCTGGACTATGATTTCAGCGCCAGAAGGAAACTGATGGAATCCGCGGCCGGTCTCTTCGGGGCTCTGGAAGTAGCCCAGCGTCACTATGATCTCATGTGGGAGGTCACGGACTATCTGAAGACTCATCCCAGGGCAGCGGTGGTCAACCTCGGCTGCGGGCTGGATGACACATTCTCCAAGGTGGACAACGGACAGTGCCGGGGATACAACATCGACTTCCCGGATGTCATTGATATCCGCAATGAACTCCTGCCGGCCGGAGACAGGGAAAC
>JAEEHG010000119.1 GCA_016280695.1 Solobacterium sp.
ATTGAAAATACCGATATCAAACAAGACACGGTGCAGAGCCCCGCACCGTGCGCTTTGAGTATTCCGGGAAGTTATTCTTCTTCCTCTCCTTTTCTGAACTCTTCGAGATTGACCAGTGCGGTTGTCTGCCCGCTGGCTACACCTTCCGTGCTTTCCGGTGAGAAGAGCACCCGCACCGTGGCAAAGATAATGCGGAGGTCCATGAAAATGCTTGGTTTGGCAATGTACATAAGATCCAGCAGGAGCTTGTAATACGGGCTCGTGTTGTACTTGCCGTATACCTGGGCAAACCCGGTCAGGCCGGCCTTGGCCCGCAGCCGCAGGGCAAATTCCGGCAGTTCCTTTTCATACAGGGCAGCGATCTCCGGGCGCTCAGGCCGCGGTCCGACGATGGACATATCGCCCTTGAGGATATTGATCAGCTGCGGCAGTTCATCAATCCGGTACTTGCGTATGAAGCGCCCGATCGGGGTGATGCGGTCATCATCCGCCCCGGTGGACAGTCTGGCTACACCATCCTTCTCAGCATCCATGCGCATGGAACGGAATTTGAGGATTGCAAATTCCCTCCGGTCCTTTGTCAGCCGGACCTGGCGGTAGAACACCGTGCCTCCGTCGGTCAGCTTGATGATCAGCGCCGTGATGAGCAGCAGCGGAGACAGTACGATCAGCGCCGCGGCAGAAAGAACAATATCAAACAGCCGCTTGACCAGCACGTATTCGATCTTGGCGTAGTATTCCTTGACCTGCAGCACCGGCAGGTTGAACATGTGGATCTGGTCGGCACCGCTCATGATCAGGTCGCCGATGCTGGGAATGACCATCGCCCGGATGCCGTGGGCAAAGCAGTACTTCAGCACCAGGTTCCGCTCATGGCTATGCATGTCAAGCAGGAACAGTGTCTGTACATCCGTACCGGACAGCACATCTTCCAGCTTATCTTTAATGTCATGGTAACTGAACTGATCCGTTACATGGAAGTACCTGCTCATCAGCCTGGTATCCATTGTGTACTTCAGGCCGGACTTGGAACCCCAGATAATGATGGAGCGCTGTTTTCCATGCGCCGAGTAATACCATCTGACCGCGATGCTGAGCCAGATATATGCCAGGACAAGCTGGGCGGCAAAGACCGCCAGCATCGGCCATACCGGCGGCATCCGGCGGTAAAGGAATACGATAACGATGAAAATGAAAAGATCGGCAAAGAAACACGACAATGTCTGGGCATAGAAAAGATCCGTCTTTTCATGATATGCCATCTGGAATGCGTCGTACATCCTGCCGAACACGTAATAGACCGGGATAAACAGCAGCACCATGTAGAAGTTGCCCTTGAAGTAGAACGGCTTGTACATCTGGTCGGCATATGCCCGGAACCAGGCCGCGCCGAAAGGAATTGTCATCAGAATCACATCGATCAGGGCACTGAACCGGATGATCAGATTATGATGAGTTCTGATAATTGACTGCTGCTTTTTTTTCAGATCGTTTTCTGTCATTTGACACCTTAAACATTAATATTATATCGGCATTGGCAGGATTATTGTGAAGCAAAATGAAAAATGCAGAGGACTGCCCTGCCGTCCCGGACAGCACCGAAGAAAAAACCGCAGCTTATTCCTGCGGTTTATATAAAGCATACAGTGTATCCAGCAGTTTTTCGTCCGTAAACCTGCTCTGTTTCAGGCAATCCTGATACTCGGCTCTGTCAGGGTTCCGGTTCAGCCAGCCATGGATAATCTTCGCCCAGTCTGCCGGTGACACCTGCAGGGAAAGCTTCTGTACCAGATCCGTAAAGACAGCCGCACTGGTGACAATATCCGAGACCACACACGGCAGACCCATTGCCTGGGCCTCAATCAGTGCCAGTCCCAGGCCTTCGAACTTTGACGGCAGGAAAAACAGGTCTGCGGCCTGATAATAGTCTATGACACTGTCCCGGCTGCCGAACAGGCGGATGACATGGGAGAGTTTTTTCTCATCGATGCAGTTCTGCATTTTGCTGTCCAGCGGCCCGCTGCCAATCCACCAGTATTCAATATTCCGGTCCAGTTTATACAGTTCGCCGATGACGTCAATCGCGAAAAACGGGTTTTTCTGGGCAGCAGCCCGGCCTACGGTCAGGATGATGCGTTTGTCCCCTGTCCCGAGCTCCTGACGGACAGCCGCGCGGCGGGCCGGATCAAAAGCATACATATCATTGTCAATGATCGTCGGCAGGACCACGAACGTCTTCCGCCCGAACATGACCTTCCCGGCCTCAGTACTGCAGGCGGCGTAGCGGTTGGCGGTACTGACCAGCATCGGCATGAACAGCGTGTTCCGGATCATTTTCAGCTTTGTTTCCCCTGCTTTGGTATTGTGGCTGTTCAGGATCCTGACCGGCACCCCGTATTGTTCTGCCGCATGCATCATCGGCCATGAAATATGCAGCGCGTTGTCATGAATCACATCATACCGGCCGGCCGCCAGAATCTCCTGACACTGCCTGACATGCGCGCGGTAATGCCTGATATCTTTCAGGATAAAGATCCGGCTGTCACTGACGGCCCTGATTTCATCGTAGTACGGTGTTTCGCGGTCGGCATACAGCGCAAAGTCCATATGCACAAGATCGTGATCCAGGCGCCGGAAAAAGCTCATGATGAAAGCAGACACACCATTCGATGGCCGCAGATTGGGGCATAAGACAAGTACTCTGATTTTCCTGTTCAACCGATCGTTCTTCATAAAACTGTGTTATTGTCCGGGGTTTTCCGCTTCAGCCCGGAATACGCCCGCATGGTAATATACATTTCCATTGGTATCAGGCAGTTTCTGTGCCGGATTGCCGCCCCGGCGGATATTGTTGCCCAGCAGTACAGCGCCCCGGTCAGCAGGACCATCCAGAAAGCCGCATGCACAGGCACCAGGCTCTTCTCCCGGCGCAGTAACAGCCATATGTAAGCCAGGCAGGACAGCAGCGGGAACACTGCGTCAGTGATAAAGCTGAGGCTGTCCTTCCAGCCCCGCCAGTCGGAAAACAGCGGGCTCAGGAAGAAGTATATGATCCGCAGCGGTGTATACAGGAATACCTGGTGGAATTCTGTCACTTTCATATTCTGCAGATAGTTGGAGTCTCCCTGCAGGCCGGAATACTTCTGGAATGTCAGGATCAGGCCTTCCGTAAAGTTGCCCGCTTCCCGGAAGTATTTCAGTTTTTCACTGTTCATGATGACGATAACCGCAAAAGCCAGAAAAACAGCGGTCAGCACCAGCTTGACTAAAATCATCAGCCGCTTCCTGTCCGGATTCCCGGTATATCCGACAAAGAAATACACAATGTATACAAGCAGAAAAGCGGCATATCCCCAATGCATGTATATGGCCGGCAGGCACAGGATCATGGCCGCCAGCAGCTGGTAAATCTTCTTTTCCCGGCAATGGTGCAGGAAACAGAGAAACGACAGCGGCAGGAAACAGAAATACACCGGTTCCCGCAGCAGAAGGATACTGAAGATGATGCTGAAGGGCGCAAAGCAGACCGCTGCCAGGGAAATATGCACAGCCCGGTCAGATATTTCCAGTTCGGAAAGCATATGATAGAAGGCAACGCACCCGGTCATGGCCAGCAGGACCATGATAAAGACTGCAATCATCTCATCCGGGCCGAAGATCCGGTACAGATAACTGATCAATATCGGAAAGTGCCGGCTGTTTACCCGGAAGAACATATTGCCGTAATAGAATTCCCTGGCGGCATTGGCGAAAACAATATCATCCCCGACCCGGAAGAACCGGTTGGATATCACGTTGTCGCTCATTACATTCGCCGCCCCCAGGACCATCCTGGTCACGAATGCCCCGGTCAGTATGGTAAATGAAGGCATATCTATTTTCCGGCAAAGG
>JAEEHG010000120.1 GCA_016280695.1 Solobacterium sp.
ACGGAGCTGGGAATTTTATGGTCAATGATATCACAGAAAATACACATAACAGATTCCTCCTGCCGTTATTATAGCTTTTTGCCTGAAGGAGCGGAAGAAAAAGCGATGCCTGGGCATCGCTGATTCACTGTTTATTCGCCGTCCTTTATATCCTGGACAAGATAGCCCGGATAATTTTCCTTCAATTCATCATAGAGCGGCTTGTCATAGACGTGGAAGCCGTACTTTTTGAAATAGTAGGTCATCACATCGGTGGACACGGCACTGAGGCCGGCCAGCTTTTCCGTAACTGCTTCCTTCATGGTTGCCGGATCATTGTTGTCCACGTGGAGGATATGGAAGGCACCGTCGGTTCCGGTTACCATGGCCCAGCCGTCATCCGGGGAACTGTTGCGGATAATACCGGTCACAACCGCATCATATGTTGTGTCTTCGATGGTGTATACCGCCGGCAGACCACTGCTGGTGGAATTGCAGTCAACTGCTGCTTCCTCGGCATTCTTTGAACCGTCCCGCAGGGCACTCAGGGCCTTATTGGCATCTTCTTCCGAAGTGAAGTCGAGAACCGTTGCCAGCACCGGGTGGTACTTTTCCACCAGGCTGTCATAGTTTTCATCAATATACCGCTTCGGCAGTTCATCCGCCTGCAGGCCCGGCAGGATCACTTCATTGAGATAGTCTTCCTCACTCATGCCGGATGATTCGAGATAGTTCAGGAAGGAATCACCGTACAGGGCTTTCATGCTTTCAAGGGAGCCTTCCGCTTCCGTCCGCATTTCATCGGTGACTTCAACTTCAGCCGCACAGATTCTGGAAACAGCATCATTGATGACGGCATTGGCGCCGTAGGCTGAGCTCAGCACAGTATAGATTTCTCCTTTGGTGATATTCTGGCTGCCGACGGCCATGACAGCGGTGCTGCTGTCCTTAAGCTTGGCCTGTGCATCCGTGCATCCGCACAGCCCGACCAGCAGGGCGGAAGCCATGATCAGTTTTGTCTTCTTCATTCTTCGTTACCTCCTGTTCAGTCCGTTATGCCGAGCGTTTCTTTCAGCATGCCTTCGAGATCCTCATTGAAGGTCATGCCGAGTTCCTGGGCTCTTTCCCAGAGGGCCCGGGAATTTACCGTCATATCGTAGGAATAGATCAGATCCTGATACGGATCAGTGCCGGATTCTTCCTGCAGGGCAGCCAGGGATTCGGCTGTGGATGCGTTGTTCCGGATCCGGAAATAACCGAAGTTCGGGGAATATACCCAGTCGCTGACCTCACCCTCATTCAGGGCCAGGGCTGCATCCTGGAAGGCTGTGTCCAGGGATGTCGTATTCACATCGATGGTTCCGAGCACACCGCCGGCAGCCGCTGTGGAACTGTCTTCCGAAAACTGTCTGGCTGCCTCGGCAAAGTCGGTGCCGGCCGCCAGCGCGTCGTCTACAGCCTGCATCCGGGCCTGCTCATCCGCGGTCGGGGTTGTTTCCGGCGTGGAGCCCTCCCCGAACTGGATCAGGATATAGGAGATGTTCCTGACCTTCAGATCTTCCGTATGGGCCCTGGCGTAATCCGCCCCGACCTGCAGATACTTCTGATACTGCAGCATGTATTCTTCCAGATCTTCATAGGAAGAATAACCGACCTGCCGCAGCGCCCTGGTCAGGACATCCTGATAGGTGGCCGGATAAGTGGACCGGTAGTTGGCGATGACATTCTGGGCCTGGGCTGCCGCCGCGGTCTTCATTTCATCGGTTGGTTCGATACCGGCCAGAACGGCTTTCTCGAACAGGGCATAGACGGCCTGGTCACCGGCGTTTTCATACAGCATGTCATAGTACTCGGAAGCCTTGACATCCTCGCCGTTGATTTCGTAGACAACATCCTCGCCGTCAGCGGTTTTGCCCTTGAGTTTTCCTTTGTTGGTATCGTAGATAAAGAATGCGCTGACGCCCGCGAGCAGGAGCGCGATGATGCATATAAACCAGTTTTTCTTGATAAACCCGCTCATATTACCTCCTGAAAAATGCCTATCCATTATATACAACATGAATACGAATTGCAATTTGTCCGGGCAGGGTGCATCTGAATTTTACGTGAACATAAAACGGTAAAATACCCCCGACTGAGCGCGTGAACACTTTACAACAAACAAATTTTTGCTTGTGCTATAATGCCGATGAAATGAAAGGAGATACGGATATGAAATCTCTTGTAATAAATGATTTGCATGTATCTGTAGAAGGTAAAGAGATCCTGAAAGGGGTCGATCTGACAGTAAATGAAAAGGAGATCCATGCCCTGATGGGCCCGAACGGCAACGGCAAGTCCACCCTGCTGGCCGCCGTCATGGGTCACCCGAAGTACGAGGTAACCCAGGGCTCGATTTTCTATGACGGCCAGGATGTACTGGCCATGAGCGTAGATGAGCGCAGCCGGGCCGGCCTGTTCCTGGCCATGCAGTATCCCCAGGAAATCCCGGGTGTTACCAACAGTGACTTCCTGCGGGCCGCGATGAATGTGCGCCGGGAATCCCCGGTGCCGCTGTTCACCTTTATCAAGGCCATGGAGAAGACCATCAAGGATCTTGAGATGAAGGAAGACCTGGCCCACCGGTTCCTGAATGAAGGCTTCTCCGGCGGGGAAAAGAAGCGGAATGAAATCGTGCAGATGGAAATGCTGAAGCCGACGCTGTCCATGCTGGATGAAGTGGACTCCGGCCTGGATGTCGATGCGCTGCGCATCGTTGCCAGGGCGATCATGAACATGCATGAGGAAAACGGCATGAGCCTGATTGTCGTCTCCCATTATGAGCGCTTCTATGAACTGATTCCGCCGCAGTTTACCCATGTGCTGATCGACGGCCGCATTGTGCTGAGCGGTGACGCGGAACTGGCCGCCCGGATCGACAGGGAAGGCTACGACTGGATCTACCGGGAATATGATGTGCAGCCGGCCGCTGAGGCAGACAGCCAGCGCCGGGCCGTCAGTATCGGAACCTGTGCCGCCAATCCGCAGGTACGGGGCAGGAACATCTGATGAATGCCCTGCGAACCTCCCGGGATATCCGGCTTTCCGGCGGCTACAGTGAATATGAAATCGATACCGGGCGGGATATCGAACTGACCTTCAGCGCCGAAGAAGACTGTGATGTATTCATCCGGATCATCAGCGGGCAGAACATCAGGCTGCGGACTTACACAGCCGCCGGCGTGAAAGCCACATATCTGTTCTGGAACGAAACAGAAGCAAAGCTGGACCTGGATGAATCACACGAGGTCATGCATGACGCGAATCTGCACCTGGCCTACTGCGAAGCCAACCGGGCCGACACGAAGAGAAATACCTGGGTGGCCCTGCGGGAAGAAGGGGCCCGGGCCCGGGTATCCTCAGCAGCCCTGGTCATGGGCGACAAGCACTTCGATGTGGATGTCGTCTCATATAAACCGCATACCTACGGGCTGATGGACAACTACAGCGTGGTGCTGGAAGGCGGACACTATTACATGAATGCCATCGGCAAGATCGTCAAGGGTGCTTACGGGTCGGAAAGTCACCAGACTTCCAGATCCCTGTCCTTCGACAGCCAGCAGCGCAGCGAGATCATCCCGACCCTGCTCATCGATGAAAATGATGTGCAGGCCAGCCACGCGATGACCGTCGGCCGGGTGGATGAGGATGTGCTCTACTATATGATGTCCCGGGGGCTGACCATTGCCCAGTGCACCCAGCTGATCAGCACCGGCTACCTTCTGCCGATTGCGGCAACGATTGACAATGAAGACCTGCAGAAAAAGCTGCGGGAAGAACTTGAGGAGAAAATTGAAAGATTATGCTCGATGTAAACAAAGTAAGAAAAGACTTTCCGTTTTTCACCAGCAACCCTGATCTGATCTATTTTGATAACGGCGCCACCACGCAGAAACCACAGTGTGTGATTGATGCTGTCAGCGAGTTCTATACCATGGGTGCGGCCAATGTGCACCGGGGCGACTATCCGCTTTCCCTGCACTGGGATGCTCTGTACGACAAGACCAGGGAGTCTTTCGCGAAACTGCTGAACTGCCAGGCCAATGAAATTGTCTATACCGCCGGCAGCACCCATTCCATGAACCAGATTGCCTACGGCCTGCAGAAGAATTTCCTTAAGCCGGGAGATGTTGTCCTGATTACCGAAAACGAACATGCCAGCAACGTCATGCCATGGTTCCGCATGCGGCAGGAAAGCGGTATCCAGTATGAATACATCCCGGTTGACAAGCAGGGCAACATTCATATGGAAGACGCGAAGAAAGCCATGCACCCGGGTGTGAAGGCCATTGCCGTGGCCGGGGTCACCAACGTGCTCGGGGCGAAACAGCCGTTGAAGGAACTGGCAGCCCTGGCGCATGAAAACGGGGCCCTGATGATCGTGGACGGCGCGCAGAGTGTGCCGCACGGTCCGACGGATGTACAGGACCTTGATATCGATTTCCTCGGCTTCTCCGGCCATAAAATGGGCGGTCCGGGCGGAACCGGCATCATCTACGGCAAATATGACCTGCTGCAGAAGATGGAACCGGTCTTCCTGGGCGGCGGGATGAATGCCCGCTTTGAGGCCTGCGGCGACATGCTGTATCAGGAGGCACCGGAAAAATTCGAAGCCGGCACCCCGAATATCGAAGGCATGATCGGCCTGGGCCGGGCGGCGGAGTACCTGCTCAGCCTCGGCATGGAAAACATTGAGGAATATGAAAAGGATCTGCGGGCCTATTTTGCCGCGCGGATGAAGGA
>JAEEHG010000121.1 GCA_016280695.1 Solobacterium sp.
CCGCAGGTAATCACCAGGCACTTGACCCCCATGCGGATCAGCATCTCGTGTTTCTCACTGCCGCCGGAAAGAATGGAAATGCCGCCCTGCAGGTTGTATCTGCGGGCTTCCGTCTCTTCCAGGGTGATGACATGGACATAACCGTTGGTGGCGAAGTCTTCCGGCACAACCACCGCGGTTCCCTTGACCGTCCGGGCAATCTGGTCGAGGGTTGCCGTGGCCATCAGGACGCTGCGCTGTTCCGCCGTCTGCAGACGGTAAACGGACAGGTCCGAAGTCGTGACAGCCCCGCACAGTTTCCCCTCGTCCATGACAAACAGGGAGCGGTACTGCGACTGCTTCATGGCCCGCCATGCCTCATGGACCGTGGCATCCTTCGGCAGCAGGACCGGTTCATCAAGTTCGATGTCACCCAGGGTCAGCCTGGCGTCAGTCAGCAGGAACGGGTTCTCCCGGTGAAAACGCTTCAGGACAAATTTTGTTTCTTCATTCAGCGGTCCCTGCCGGCAGGCAATCGCCTGATTGCCCAGCTGCTCCTGCAGCGCCGCCATCGTCAAGGCGGCACAGATTGAATCTGTATCCGGATTCTTGTGCCCGGTTATATAAATCGGTTTCATGTTTCTCTCCTTTAATAGGTCAGGATCTCGTTTCCGGTTTCCGTAATCAGAATGCTGTGCTCCCACTGGGCGCTGTCGGATCCGTCCGCTGTCGAAACAGTCCAGTCATTGTACGGATCCAGAACAACCCCGGCCCGGCCGGCGTTGATCATCGGTTCAATCGTAATTATCATGCCCGGCACCAGTACCATGCCGGTATGTTTCCGTCCGATGTGCGCTACAAAGGGATCTTCGTGAAATTCCAGGCCGACCCCATGACCGCCCAGTTCCCGGACAACGGAATATCCCCTGGACCTGGCATATTTCGAGATGGCATAGCCGATATCACCGACGGTATTCCAGGGCTGGGCAGCTTCCATGCCGATTTCCAGGCAGCGTTTTGTTTCTTCCACCAGGCGCTTCCGCTGCGGGCTGACTTCACCGATCATGAACATCCGGCTGGCGTCACTGTAATATCCATTATAGATAGTAGAAACGTCCACATTGACGATATCACCGTCATGCAGTTTCCGCAGCCGGCTCGGAATGCCGTGGCACACCTCATCGTTGATGGATGTGCAGACACTCTTCGGATAACCTTCAAAATGATACGGCGCGCAGACCGCCCCGTGGCTGTTGGTATATTCCCTGACAATGTCATCGATATCCTGGGTTGTCATGCCGGCCTTGATGTGCTTTGCCACTTCGTCAAGCACCCCGGTGTTGATCCGGCTGGACGCCCGGATGCCCTCGATATGCGAAGGCCGCTTGATCAGCCGTTCATCCGGCACGATCATCCGCCGTTTCCGGCACTGCTCCATGCGTTCCAGAATATGCGCGGGAATCGGTTCCCGGGCAAAAATCTCATCTATCTCATTCATGTCTCTGCTCACTTTCTGTTGTACTGCCAAACCCGCCGGTCCGTATACCGGCCGCGTCATCATCTTCCGTAATACCGAAAGGAACGAATATTCCCTGCACCATACCGTCCCCTTTCCGGATCAGTACCGTCCGGCCCTGGCGGCTGTCATTGGTCAGTTTGCAGAAGATGTGTCCTTCATTGTCGGCACCATAGTAATCACTGTCGATAATCCCGACTGTATTGTTCATTTGCAGGCGGTATTTGAAGCCCAGCCCGCTGCGGGGAAACAGCATGAGCACATAATCTTCCCGCATGCGCACCCGCAGTCCGGTCGGTATCAGGATTTCCTTCCCCGGGGCCAGTTCGATGTCCACCGGGGCACAGATATCATAGCCGGCAGAGCCTGCCGTTGCCCGCCGCGGCATGCGGATATCCGCATAGATCCTCGCTGTTTCCTCTGCATCCGTGCCGGGGAAGTTCTTTTCCCAGTCCGCCGCAAAGCGGTCATATGATACCTTTTCAAACGCTGCTGCCCTGATCATATCACTCACCTGCATCTTTCTTCTGCAGAATATCAGATACTCTGCCTTACATTCAACCTGTATTCGGCCTGAATCCTGCCCGGCCATTGTATCACGCCGCGTAAATCAGCGCACATATCATTCTCCCCTGAGGCAATGTTTCGGGTATAATGTTTTTCGGAGGTATTTCCTATGAAACTCAATGTAGCCGTCATCTTCGGCAGTGAAACCGTTGAACATGAAGTCAGTGTGATTTCCGCCCATCAGGCAATGAACGCGCTTGATCCGGAAAAATATAATGTCATCCCGCTCTATATTTCGAAGCAGCGCAAGTTTTATTATTCCGAGCTGCTCCGGGATATCCGGAATTATACGAATCTGGATGACCTGACCAGCCGCTGTGAACAGGTTGTGCTGGCCAATGTGGACAACCAGGTTATCATCAAGCCGGTAAAGGATTCCCTGTTCGGCAAAAAGGTTCTCGGCACCATTGACATTGCCGTGCCGGTCATGCACGGGACCAACGGTGAAGATGGCTCCATCCAGGGTTATCTGGAAATGCTGAAACTCCCCTATGCCGGACCGGACCTGTATGCCGCAGCCGTCGGCCAGGACAAAGTGCTGCAGAAGCACATCCTGCATGACAACGGCCTGCCGATCACCAACTGGTTCTGGGTCTATGGCAGCGAGATGGATACACGCAGGGAAGAAATACTCCGCCAGGTGCACAAGCTGATCTATCCGGTCATCCTGAAGCCGGCCTGCACCGGTTCCAGTGTCGGCATCTCGATTGCCCACAATGACGAAGAATACCTGCAGGCTTTCGAGGAAGCCCGGCAGTATGACCTGAAGATCATCACCGAAAAAGTCGTCAAGCCGATGCG
>JAEEHG010000122.1 GCA_016280695.1 Solobacterium sp.
CGGCCATGCTGGGCGTGATCGACTATAAGGAACTGTTCAATCCGGCCCTGGTCACGGGTGTGGATATCCGCTCTTCCTTCAGTTTCGACTTCATTATCGTCGCCCTGGCCCTGTACCTGATGTCTTATGTCTTCCGTTACGGCAGTGAGCTGCAGCGGGAATCTGATGAGACCCTGTGAGGTGCTGCCATGGGAAAAATCATACTCAGGCTCGACAGAGTCATGGCTGACCGCAAGATCAGTCTGAAGGAACTCTCGGAAAAAGTAGGTGTCTCCAATGTCAATCTTTCCAAAATGAAAACCGGGAAGATCAGCGCCATCAGGTTCTCCACCCTTGAAGCAATCTGTGAAGCCCTGGACTGTCAGCCCGGCGATATTCTGGAATATGACATCAATGCCGAAAACGACGAATAACCTGAAAACAAAGCGCCCGGCTCCGCCCGGACGCTTTTCTGTTCCGCTCTGCTGACCGCGGTGTTCCGTCATCATTGCATTTTCATTTTTTCATTCAGAATCCATGTGATGATCTGATATACTTTACAGAGTGTGAGGACACGACTATGAAAAAGACAGCTTTTGATTCTGATAAGTATCTGAAACTGCAGCGTGACAAGATTCTGGAACGGATCAACATGTTCCAGGGCAAGCTGTACCTCGAATTCGGGGGTAAGATGTTTGAAGACTTCCATGCCGCCAGAGTCCTGCCGGGCTATGAGCCCAACAACAAGATCCGGCTGCTGACGGAACTGAAGGACCAGGTGGAGCTGATTATCTGCATCAATGCCAATAATATCGAGCACTCCAAATCACGCGGGGATCTCGGTATCAGCTATGATCAGGAAGTATTCCGGCTGCTGGACGCCTTCAAGGAACTGGGCCTCTATGCCGGCAGCGTTGTCATCACACAGTATACGCACCAGCCCAGCGCCGATGCCTTCATGCACCAGCTGGACAAGGCCGGTATCCGCTATTTCAAGCATTATCCGATTCCCGGTTATCCGACCGATGTGGACGCGATTGTCTCCCCGGACGGACTCGGCCGGAATGATTATATCGAAACCAGCCGCAACCTGATTGTCGTTACAGCCCCGGGTCCGGGTTCCGGCAAAATGGCCACCTGCATCTCCCAGCTGTACCACGACCAGGAACGGGGCATCAAATCCGGTTATGCCAAATTCGAAACCTTCCCGGTCTGGAACCTGAACCTGCATCACCCGGTCAACCTGGCTTACGAAGCAGCCACCGCGGACCTGAATGATGTCAATATGATCGATCCGTATCATCTGGAAGCCTACGGCACCACCGCGGTCAACTATATCCGCGATGTGGAGATCTTCCCGGTGCTCAACCGGATCATCCAGCGGATCCAGACCGTATCCCCATATAAGTCGCCGACAGATATGGGTGTCAACATGGTCGGCTACTGCATCGTGGACGAGGAGGCAGCCATTGAGGCATCCCGGCAGGAAATCATCCGCCGGTATTACCGTGCTCTCGTTGATGTCCGGCGCGAGAAGATCGACCCTTCGGCCGTCACCCAGATCGAACTGCTCATGAATGAGCTCGGTGTGACCCCCGCCGACCGGGAAGTCGCAGTTGTTGCCCGGAAGAAGGCTGAGGCAACCGGGGCTCCGGCCATGGCCGTACAGCTGCCTGACGGACAGATCGTCACCGGCAAGACTTCCAGCCTGTTCGGGCCTTCGGCAGCCGCCATCATTAACTCCCTGAAGGCTCTGGGAAACATTGACAAGGAAATCCCGCTGATCGAGCCGTATTACGTCACCCCGATCCAGGATCTTAAAATCAACAATCTGGGCAACCACAACCCGCGCCTGCACTCGGATGAACTGCTGATCGCCCTGGCCATTACCGCAAAGTCAAACGAACACGCGGCCCAGGCCATGGCCCAGATGAATAACCTGCGCGGGGCGGAAGCGCACTGCACCGTTGTCATGCCGCTGGAAGACGCGGAGGTCTACCGCAAACTGGGCATCAATGTCACATACGATCCGATCTATCAGCACAAGAAGCTCTATCACCGCAAATAATCAGAAAACCCGGCTCTCCTGCTCAGGAAAAACCGGGTTTTTTTCATGTCTGTGATTTGTCTTCGGCAATGCCTCAGTACAGGTGGAAGTTGCCGTTGCCGTCCCACCAGCCGTTCTCGTGGAAGTTTCCGTCTTCATCCCACCAGCTGTAATACCCGGACGGATCAGCGTATTCTTCCGGATCTGTCCAGTATTCATGATGTGAGCAGTATTCCGTCGGGGCATTGGTCAGGGCTGCATATTCCCAGTGTCCGGCGCAGCTGTTCAGCGCCAGGTTTCCTGAATTCAGACAGACCCAGTATTTTGTAATGCCAAGTTCCTCGGCGGTCTTTTCCTGGATCGGCCTGTCCTCGAGCCCTTCATGGATCGGCTGCATATAGTACTTCCACAGATGCGTAGCCTGGAAGTACGAGGAAGGCTTGTACATGGATGTATAGGAATCCGATGAGATCCGCAGGAAGCTCGTGTAGTAAGGCGTATAGCCGCCGAAGGTGATCGTCTTGTCTTCGTGGGTCCCGGTCTTGCCGGCGCAGGTCATCGTGCGCAGGTTCGCCTCGACACCCAGACCGCCGATCATATTGGTATGCATCATGTCCGTGATCAGCCAGGCTGTTGTCTCCGCAAAGACCCGGCGGGTGACAACATCATCCTCACTCAGCAGCACATTGCCGTTGCGGTCAAGTACTTCGACATAGGCATGGGGCTGGATGTAGATGCCGCCGTTGGCCAGGGTTGCGTAAGCTCCGGCCATTTCCAGCGTGGTTACACTGACCGCGCCCAGGGCCAGACCGGCCGGCGTATGATCCAGATGGGCTTCGTCAAACCCTTCCTGCAGCAGATACTCAAAGGATCTCTCAACCCCGACTTTCTCCAGCATGAACCGGGCTGCCGCAACGTTGTGCGACAGTTCCAGCGCTTCCCGCATTGTAATCGCCCCGCCGGTCACCGGACCGTTGGGATAGTCATTATCAATACCGTAACCGGGGATATCTTCCTTGATATCCATGACGGTTGTGCCCGGATAGCAGCCCTCTTCCAGGGCCGGGGCATATACGGCCAGCGGCTTCATGCTGGAACCGACCGGCTGCAGGCTGTCGGTTGCCCGGTTGAGCACTTCCGGTTCCGTCGGCACTTCACGGCTGCCGACCATGGCCACAACCCGGCCGGTATGCTGGTCAATGACGACCGCCGAAGCTTCCACCATCGACCCGTCACGGGCGTACGGGTATCCGTTGAACGTCGCCACCGAATCCTGCAGGATCTGCTGGATGTTCGTGTCGATCCCCAGGGTAATCCGGTATCCGGACTGCCGCATCAGGGCCTTCTTGGCCGCAATGGCAGAGTCCGTCAGTTCCTTGCCTTCCTTGAGCAGCAGCGCCTTGGCTACATCTTCCACGGCATATTCGACATACGCCGGATACTGATACAGTTCGCCCTTGGAAGTGGCTTCCCGCACAACAAGCGTATCATTCAGGGCTTCTTCATATTCTTCATCCGTGATGACGCCGTTTTCATGCATGGCATACAGCACGGTATTGGCCCGGTAATTGGTCGGCCCCATATCGCCCTTGAGCATGTTCAGGCGCGGATTGTATTCATTCGGGCTCTGGGCAAGGCCGGCCAGGATTGCGCATTCGCGCAGGGTCAGTTCATCCAGCGTTTTGCCGAAGTAGTCCCAGGCGGCCACCTTGATCCCGTAGTTGGAGTCACCGTAGAAAATCGTGTTCATGTATACTTCCAGGATCTGGTCCTTGTCGAGTTCCCGCTCCAGCTTCAGGGCCAGGTAGATCTCCTGGATTTTCCGCTTGTATGTCACTTCCTGGGTCAGATAGGTATTCTTGATGACCTGCTGGGTAATGGTGCTGCCGCCATGGCTGGATGTATGTGTCAGCTGGCCCCAGACAGCGTTCAGGAAGCGCGGCAGGTCAAGGCCGTGATGTTTGTAGAACCGTTTGTCTTCTATGGAGATAAACGCGTCCTTGAGGTGCTGCGGCACTTCATCGATATAAGCCCAGTCAACGTTTTCATTGGCCTGGTACTCAGCCACGAAATTGCCGTTGATGTCATACAGCTGTGTTGCCATGGAATAGTCCCGCAGCTGATAGAGGTCCAGTTCCGGCACGTCTTCCAGATTCTTCACGATATAGCCGCCGACGGCTGTGCTGCCGATGGCAAACATCAGCAGGAAAACCGCCAGGACTGCCTTCAGGACCCGGTGCTTTCCTTTTTTCTTTTCCTTCTTTTTCTTTTCCGGGACAGGGGCCGGCTGTGGCTCAGGCTGCGGAACCGGTTCCGGCTGCGGGGCCGGTTTCGGTTTCGGCGCAAGGTCAAAACCCGCCGCGTATTCAATCGGCAGACGGACTTCTTCCGGAGGCAGGGAAGTATCAATTTCCGGCAGGACAACAGCCGGACCGGCCGCCGGCGCAGTTTCCTTCACCGGCTCACGCTCGCCTTCCGGCACAAACGGCAGCCGGATTTCCTCCACGCTTAAAAAGGAGGCCTGCACCGGTTCCGCTGCCGGTTTCCGGCGGGACGCGGTCCGCTTCCTGGCCGGTTTTTTCTCCGCCGTGCCGGAAGTCTTTTCCTTCGTGCTCTTCTTCCGCGCTGACGGCTTTTTGGCGGTCTTTTCCGCGGTCTTTGTTTCAGCATCGGGGGAACTGCCGGAACCTGTCTTTCTGCGGGTGGATGTCTTCGCCGCTGTTTTCTTCGGCTTATCCTCCGCTGTTCCGGTGCCGGTTTTTTTGCGTGCCGTTTTCCCGGCGGCAGTCTTCTGCGGCTTTTCCTTCGCCGCGGCTTCCGTTTCCGCTGTATTCTTTTTTGCCCGCTTCCGGGTGGAAGCCGGTTTCTTCTCGTTTGTTTCAGTCATAATGAGACAGTATATATCATACCCAATCCTGATGAAAAATGGACGGCAAAAACCGGAAATTAAGAAATATTTCATGTTCCCCTAAACTATGTATAATGATTGCAGGTAAGGAGACACGAGACATGTTCAGACTCAGAAACTATTATGCCCCGGATGTTACCGCGCCGGAGTTCGCATGCTGTCCTGATGCCGTTCTGCGGCCGGCAGAAGCTGATACAGTTGCCCCTGACAATTACCATGCCATGAGCATCTATCCGGAATACTTCCGAATCTGCGGACAGTGGCTGATGGCGGAGGAAAGCCGCATGGACTGTGTCCCCGTATATGAGGGCGGAAAGATCCATGTCCGGGAGTTCCGTCATCTCAAAGCCGGTGACCAGGTGGTCTGCGGCCGTACGGAAGACGGCAGCGAGGGCATATACGTTCATCCTGACGGCTTCCGGGCCCCGGAAGAAGACAGACAGGTTTTCATGTTCCGCCAGTCCCGCAGCCGGGAGACATCCTTCACCCGTGACTACCATGAACTCTGTGACCTGCTCAGGCACGAAAAGGACCATGGGAAAATCGTGTGGGTCATGGGCCCTGCCTTCACGTTTGACAGCAGTGCCCGCAAAGCCTTTGCCGGCATGGTCGAAGCCGGCTATGTCCACGCTGTGCTGGCCGGCAATGCCCTGGCCACCCATGACCTGGAGGGTGCGTGGCTGCATACAGCCCTGGGTCAGGACATCGAGACCCGGGAAAACATGCCCAACGGTCATTATCATCACCTTGATACGATCAACCGGGTCCGCAGATACGGCAGTATCGCTTCCTTCATCGCCGGTGAACAGATCGATAACGGC
>JAEEHG010000123.1 GCA_016280695.1 Solobacterium sp.
CAGTTTGCCGACCCCGCCGACCAGCGCGTCGCAGACCGTGTCCCCGGTGACCGGGTATTCCCTATAAAAGACGTTTTCCCTGAGGCTGGCGATCATGGCCGGGCAGGCCTCGGTCTGCACGCCGATGATACGGATATCCGGCTTGACGGCTTTGGCAGCCGCGGCGATCCCGGTAATCAGGCCGCCCCCGCCGATGGGGCAGACAATCGTGTCGATCTGCGGGTTCTGGTCCAGGATTTCCAGGGCGATTGTCCCCTGGCCGGCATAGATCAGGGGATCCTCGTAGTAGGCATCGATGAAGGTCAGCCCGTGTTCTTCGATATAGGCCATGCCCAGCCGGTGGGCTTCGTCATAATCTTTGCCCAGCCGCAGCACCTCGCCGCCGTAGAAAGCAATCCGGTCGGTCTTGGCCTGGGGTGTGTTCTCCGGCACGATGATCACGGCTTTTTCAATACCGAGTCTGTTGGCTGCGTAGGCAACGGCGGAACCGTGGTTTCCCGAGGAGACGGTTGCCACACCGTTTTCCCTCGCCTCCGCCGTGAGGGTGGTCATCTTGCTCAGGGCCCCGCGGATCTTGAAGCTCCGTACGGTCTGCAGGCTTTCCAGTTTGAAGAAGTAACGGCGCCGCTCGCCGCAGAGGTAAAGGGATTCCTCCAGCGGGGTGCGGTAAATACCGGCCGCGATCCGCCGGTGCGCGGCCTGAATGTCATCAAGGGTCAATTGTGTGTGCATGCGTGTCCTCCGGACTGTTATACAAAGTCAATAAAATTATAAAACACGGGCTTAATAAAGTCTTAAATGATTCCCGGCTTTTTTCTTAATGGTGTATTTTCTAGAATAGAGACAGCGGAGGGATACTATGGCTACTGTACTGATCGTGGATGATGAGAAAGATATCGTTTCGGCGCTGAAAATCTATCTCCGGCCGGAAGGCTATGAACTGCTGGAAGCGTATACCGGCCTGGAAGCGCTGGAAACCGTAAAGACACAGCCGGTTGACCTGGTGCTGATGGATATCATGATGCCGGGCATGGACGGCATGCAGGCAACCAGCCTGATGCGGGAAATCTCGAATATCCCGGTGATCCTGCTGACGGCCAAAAGCGAAGATACCGACAAGATCATGGGCCTGAACATCGGGGCGGATGACTATATAACCAAGCCGTTCAATCCGGCCGAGGTCGTTGCCCGGGTGCGCTCGCAGCTGCGCCGGTACATGCGGCTGGGCGGGCAGGTTGCTGCCCCGGGGAAACTCGTCATCGGCGGCATTGTCCTGGATGACGTGGCCAAGAGTGTTACGGTGGATGACACGGCGGTCAGCCTGACACCGATGGAGTTCGGCATCCTGAAGCTGCTGATGGAACAGCCGGGCAAGGTCTTCTCTTCCGAAGAGATCTACCGGCGGGTGTGGAAGGATACCCCGCTGGGCAGCGAAGGCACCGTGGCCGTGCATATCCGCCATCTGCGGGAAAAGATTGAGATTAATCCGTCCGAGCCCAGATACATCAAGGTTGTCTGGGGCCAGGGCTATAAAATGGAGGCTTCACATGAATAACAAGGGAACACTGAGAGAAAAACTGTGGGCGAAGATTCTGGGCATCCTGATCCTCTGCGTCACCGGGACAGTCATCACGGCCAGCGGGGCCGGGCTGATATGGCTTGCCGATCGGGGCGGGTTCAACGCCGGCACATATTATGAAACGGATGATATCCGGTCCCGCGCGAATTACCTCGCTTACAGCGCCCTCGAGACATTTGTCAATTCTCCGGAAGACATGACGGAAGTATACGGGCCGGATGTGCAGAATGCCTGGATTACGATTGAGCGGGAAATCCCCGGCGCTGCCGGCACATATGAGCGGGTCTGGTCCAATGACAAGATCGGCCAGGCCGGCTATCAGAACAAAATTGAGCAGAGCTACCGGTTTTATGAGGAAGACAGCCGGCGGCACAAGTGGGAATTCCACAGCGACGTCCCGGTTCCGGTGGAAGCGGAAGACGGGGAAACGCAGGACTATGTCATGGAAAAATTCCGGGTTAATGTCGCGGTCATGGATCCGATTACAGTGGATGACTGGTACTTCTATGATCATTACAATATCTTTAACCTGATCCATCCCCTGCAGGACCGGATGTTCAAGTGGGGTGTGGGTATGCTGGCCTTCTTTGCGGCTGCGCTGGTGTTCATGCTGAACAGCGCCGGGCATGTCAGCGGGGTTGAGGGCATCCGGGAAACCGTGATCGATACGATCCCGTATGAAATCCTGACCTTCCTCTGCGTGGTAATCATCGGGATCTGTGCCGCCCTGTTTGCCACAGTTCTGGAATCACCGCTGCTGCTGAAGGCGGAAACCCTGCCGTACGCAGCCGGCCTCATGATTGTCATCCTGATGGTATCGGCCCTGTTCTTCCTGCTGTTCCTGATGTCGACGGCGGTCCGGCTGAAGGCACACCATTTCTGGCAGAACACGCTGCTCAGCCGCTGCACCGGCTGGCTGCTGAAGCTGTGGCACCGGGCTGCGGATATCGTCCGGGCCCTGCCGGTGGTGCCGTTTACGGCCCTGACCCTGGCAGCCTGGCTGGGCCTGTGCGTCTTCTGTGCCTTTAACGGGATGCCGGAATTTGTGCTTGTGCTGAATCTGGTGCTGGCAGCTGCCGTGCTGCTGGCGGCCTATGAGATGCGGACGCTGGAAAAAGGCGGGCAGACCCTGGCGGGCGGCATTACAGACATCATGATCGACACTTCACGGCTCTTCGGCCCGTTCCGGAAACACGGGGACAACCTGAATTCCATCGGCCGGGGCATGGAGCTGGCGGTGGAACGGCAGATCCGCTCGGAACGCATGAAGACCGAACTGATTACCAATGTCAGCCATGACATCAAGACCCCGCTGACTTCGATCATCAACTATGTGGACCTGCTGCAGAAGGAGCACACCCCGGAACAGGAGAAGGAATATCTGGAAGTGCTGGAACGGCAGTCGCAGCGGCTGAAGAAACTGACTGAGGATGTTGTGGAGGCGTCCAAGGCATCCACCGGCAATATGACGGTAAACCTGGCCCCGACCAATGTCCGGGAGATCAGCGACCAGGCCCTGGCGGAATACAAGGAAAAACTTGATGAACAGAATCTGAACCTGATCATGAACATGCCGGATGCACCGCTGTATGTCCTCGCGGACGGCCGGCTCCTGTGGCGGGTGCTGCGGAACCTGCTGGGCAATATCGCCAAGTATGCCATGCCGGGCAGCCGGGTGTACTTCGATGTCGTGAAAAACGGAAACAGCGTCGACATGATCTTCAAGAATACTTCCCGGGACGAACTGAACATCTCGGCAGAGGAACTGATGGAACGTTTTGTCAGGGGTGACCGCTCCCGGCATACGGAAGGTTCCGGGCTGGGCCTGAACATTGCCCGTTCCCTGACCGAACTGATGGGTGGCACAATGAAGCTGACGGTGGACGGCGACCTGTTCAAGGTGACCGTCAGTTTCCCGGCAGTTACAGACCGGGATGAAAGCTGGTGGCTGAAATGATCCCGCTGACTGTAATCGCCCTGGTCATCTTCTGCCTGTCGGCATGGTATTCGGGAAAAACAGAACTGTAACCGCACTCCGGTGCGGTTTTCTGTTATTCAGACGGGAAGTTCTTTACGAGATCCGAAATCTGTAATAAAATGAGAATAGTTCTCAATAAGGAGCCGGATGAACAGAAGGAATACGCATCAGAAACAGATTATCGTCGCTGCCGTCACAGGGCAGGGGGTGCACCGCACAGCCGAGGAAGTACTGGCGATTGCCCGTCAGGAGGAACCCGGTATCGGTCTTGCGACCGTGTACCGGAACCTGAACCTGCTGGCCGAGCAGGGGCAGATTCAGAAGTTCAGTGTGAACGGAACCGCCGTTTATGACGGCAATCCGGAACCGCACGATCATCTGTTCTGCATACACTGCGGACAGCTGTACGACATAGCGGGGTTTTACGATGATGCGATGGACCATGAGACGGCCAGAAAGAATCATGTCCGGATACTGCGTCATTCCGTGCTCTATGAAGGTGTCTGTGAAGAATGTCTGAAAAAGGAGGAAACGACATGGAACTGAAAGGAACAAAGACAGAAAAGAATCTGCAGGATGCGTTCGCCGGTGAATCCCAGGCCCGCAACAAGTACACGTATTTCGCCCAGAAGGCCCGTGAGGAAGGTTACGAACAGATCGCTGACCTCTTCCTGGAAACAGCCCGCAATGAACAGGAACACGCCAGAATCTGGTTCCAGCACCTGTGCGGCGGGGCTATCCCGACTACAGCTGACAACCTGAAGGCAGCCGCAGCCGGTGAAAACAGCGAATGGACTGACATGTACGTATACATGGCCAAGGATGCCCGTGAGGAAGGCTTCAACCTGATCGCGGCCCAGATGGACATGGTTGCCAAGGTTGAAAAGGAACATGAAGAGCGTTATCTGAAACTGCTCGACAACCTGATGAATGAAAAGGTCTTTGCCAAGGATGAACCGGTGGTATGGCAGTGCGAGATCTGCGGTTACACCATGACCGGCAAGGCTGCCCCGAAGAAGTGCCCGCTGTGCGGTTATGCCGGTGCCTTCTTTGAAGTCAAGAAGAACAATTTCTGAGGTCTGACAACGGACGGAGGGGCAAACCTTCCGTCTTTTTTTATACCGGATGTATATAATGAAGATACATTGCAGAAAGAAGAGGAAATGTCTATGCTCGTACTGAAAAACTGCGCCTTCGTGCCGTTTCTGACCGAAGACTTCGACGATGCCTGCGGGGATGTCCTGGTCAAAGACGGGATGATCGAAAAGATCCTGCCCTGCGGCAGCGAAGTTCCGGAAGGGGCAGAGGTCATGGACCTGGCCGGCAAAACGCTGCTGCCGGGCCTGATCGACCTGCATGTCCATCTGTTCTACCAGACCGTCAGTGATGTCATGACCGGCAATGCCATTCCGGCCCCGGTGATTACCCTGAATGCGTACCGCTATGCCGAAGAACTGCTCAAGGACGGCTATACCACCGTCCGGGATGTCGGTGACCTGCACTGCCGCGCGGCGATGCATGTCAAGAAGATGATTGAAGCCGGCAAGATGACCGGTCCGCGTATCACGACCAGCGGCCCGATCATTTCCTCCAACTGGACCAACCTCGACTCACTGGATATCTATGCCTGCGGTTCGGATGGTTTCCGGGACGCAGTTAGGAAGAACTTCGCCAACGGTTCCGACTTCATCAAGCTCTACGGGTCAGGGTCCCTGCTCATGCCCTCCAACGAACCGGGTTACCCGATTCTGGAAAGTGATGAAATCGAGGCGGCCGTGCTGATTGCCAGACGGAATTCGTCCTATGTTTCCGTGCATGCCCACGGGCCGACGGCGGTGGATATGTGCGTCCGGGCCGGGGTGCACACGATTGAGCACGCTTCCATGATCACCGAAGACACCCTGAAATACATCGACGACAATCACCTCGATACGGCTTTGGTCTATACGATGTTTGCGATCGATGAGATTCTTGAGGAACCGGATACTTATAATGGGCAGCGCATGAATGCCCTGATCGGCCGGATCACCGATTCGCTGAAGAATGCATACAACAATCACAGGAATATCCTGATCGGCTGGGGTACCGATGTCGGCTTCGAACTGTACCGGACAGACCCGATGCGGGAATTCCGGCTGCGGAAAGAAATGCTTGGCATGTCCAATGAGGATATTCTGAAGCAGGCCACGATCAACTCCGCCAGGATCATCCGGCAGGATGACCGGATCGGTTCGCTGAAGGCAGGCAAGTACGCCGACTTCGTGGTGGTGGACGGGGATCCCGTGGCAGACCTCAGTGTCATGTATAAAGTACCGGCGCATGTCATCAAGGGCGGAACCGTCATCCGCTGACAATCTGCCGGTCCCGGCTGACCGGGAATACCTGTAAATGAACATTGAATTTACAGCCACAACAAGACAGTCTGCGGACTGTCTTTCTGTATGAAACGGCACTGAAAAAAGCACTTGCTGAAGATAAAAATGAGGCTTGTTTCAGCAGGCGGTCATTGTGAAAAAAAGGATTTGAAAATCATTGATCATTTCTCTTGTTTTTTCCTGTGACTATGGGATAATCATACTGCCAACAGCGATTAGTTGGAGATGCAACTAATCAGCAGGAGAAGGGGATATAAACAATGAGAGTAATCAAGAGAAGCGGTGAAGAAGTTTTATTTGACGCCGAAAAAATCGAAAATGCCGTAAGGAAAGCAAATGTTGCCACGGTGGAAACCGCCCGGGTTACGGAAGAAAAGATAAAGGAAATCACAGCGAATGTCGTCAGCCGCTGTGAAAAAGTGAAACGCGCCCTGTCCGTGGAGGAAATCCAGGACATGGTGGAGCAGGAAATCATGGCCCAGGACGCCTACCAGCTGGCCCACAACTACATTACCTACCGGTATGAGAGAGCCCTGGTCCGCAAGGCCAACACAACCGACAAGCAGATCCTCAGCCTGATCGGCCGCCAGAATGAAGAGGCCAACCAGGAGAATTCCAATAAGAACCCGAAGGTCAACAGCACCCAGCGTGACTACATGGCCGGTGAAGTGTCAAAGGATATCACCAGAAGATTCCTGCTGCCGAAGGATATCATCGATGCCCACGAGAAGGGAATCATCCATTTCCATGACGCGGACTACTTTGCCCAGCCGATGTACAACTGCTGCCTGATCAATCTGGAAGACATGCTGCAGAACGGCACGGTCATCAGTGAAACAAAGATCGAGAAGCCGCACAGCTTCGCGACCGCCTGCAATATTGCCACCCAGATCATCGCCCAGGTCGCGTCCAACCAGTACGGCGGACAGACGGTAACCCTCTCTCATCTGGCCCCGTTTGTTGATGTCAGCCGGCAGAGACTCAGAAGACTGGTGACCGAAGAACTGGCTGACGCCGGGATCGAAGTCGACAGCGAACGGATCAACCGGATTGCCGAAAAGCGCCTGAAGGATGAAGTCAGGGCCGGTATCCAGACCATCCAGTACCAGATCATCACTCTGATGACAACCAACGGCCAGGCCCCGTTTGTGATCGGGATGGACTGCCAAAAGCTGTAATCGACATGCACCACATCGAAGTAGTCGGCGGGCTGGCGGTAGGCGACGCCGATGTTGCCGAGCGAGTCGAGGGTGACCAAGGCATGGCAGAGGC
>JAEEHG010000124.1 GCA_016280695.1 Solobacterium sp.
CCGCATCAGCCGCTGCCGAAGAGCAGGGGATTGTTACAATCCGGGATACCGGCGGCAGTCAGAAGGAATGCCGTCTGACCCTGCAGATCCTGCCGCTGCGCCTGCCGCAAGAGCGGGCTTACTCCGTCAATCTCTGGCAGTATCCGTATGTTTCCCTGCAGTATTATGACTGCCTGCAGGGGCAGGAACCGTTTTCTGCCGATCATATCAAGGAACTGCGGCAGGAACTGGAGCTTTACCGGGAAACCGGCGGGAATGCCGTAACGGTGACGGTTGTCCCGGAACCCTGGGGCCATCAGACGTATTACGATACCCCGTCCATGGTGGTCTGGCACCGGCATGATGACGGCTATTACAGCTTTGATTTTTCACAGCTGGAACAGTGGGTGAAGCTCTGTGAGGAGTGCGGCATCAACGGCCGGATCGACACATATTCACCGCTGCCATGGGATGGTTCTGTGACGGTCGTCCGCGATGATCAGTCCGAAGAACGGCTGTTCCTGACCCCGGGCACCTACAACTGGAGTGAAGCCTGGGAAGCCTTTCTGTATGCCTATATGGATTTCCTGGAGAAAAACGGCTGGTTTGACAGGACATATCTGTGCCTGGATGAGCGGGATGCGGATGCGGCCCGGGCAGTGCTGGACCTTGTCGGCAATGTGAAAAACAGCAGCGGGCAGTCTTTCCGCGTGAGCGTGGCCGTCAACCGCTGGGAGGATGTCGCACTGTATGACCAGGCCGATGACATCTCGATTTCGCTGAGCATTATCCCGAAAGACCCGGCCCAGCTGCAGGAAGTGCTGAGCCGCCGGCAGAATATGAACCATACGACCACGCTGTACAACTGCACGGCGTCTTACCCGAGCGCGTTTACCTACAGTGAGCCCGATGAGACGATCTGGATGTTTGACTACCTGAGCACTTCGGGATTTACGGGCTATCTGCGCTGGGCGCTGGACGCGTGGCACGACAATCCGTACATGGACATGCGGGACAGGAACTTCGAGGCCGGTGATTCGTTCATGATCTATCCGGACAGGAAGGACGCCGCAGACCCGCGGCCCTGCCGCAGCCTGCGCACGGAGATGATCATTGCCGGCAGCCAGCGGGCGGAAAAACTGAAGATCCTCGCCGAGCGCTGTCCGCAGCTCTGGCAGGATATCGGCATGATCAGCCGGCCGTCCGGGCAGATCAATGCCTGGGGGGCCATGACCGGGACTGAAGCAGCGGCTGCGGCTGTCACGGAAGAAGTCATGCTGGTGCAGGAACTGATGGCACAGTACGAAGAACTGATGGCGCAGTACGAAGAACAGCTGGCCGATCCGTGGAAGGGCAAAACAAAAAGCCGGCATCGCCTGCCGGCCTGAGTGGATCGGTTTTGTCAGAACTGTTTCATGACGGTGATGAGCATGTCCGCCGAGTGCCGGGCAGCTGCAGATTCAAACGCGATATAGTCCATGAGGTCCGAACCGTCTGCCTTGTCGGAAATAGCCCGCACAATGACAAAGGGAACACCATTGATCCAGGCGGTCTGGGCTATGGCGCTGCCTTCCATCTCACAGCAGTCAGCGTGGAACGTATCACGGATCCACTGCTTCTTCGCTGCATCGCTGATAAACTGGTCACCGCTGGCAATCCGGCCTTCAAGCAGGTTGATGTCAGGCGCTGCCTGCCGGATGGCGGCAGCGATTTTTTTGCGCAGCTCCGCATCAGCCGGAAAAGAGGCCGTTCCCAGCTGGGGCACTTCACCCTGCTGATAGCCGAACATTGTGGCGTCGAAATCGTGGTGGACCACATCCGTGGAGACCACGAAATCGCCGATATCAAGCACGTTGTTCAGGGACCCGGCAATCCCGGAATTGATGACATGTGTTACCCGGAAGTGATCGATCAGGATCTGGGTGCAGGCGGCGGCGCTGACTTTGCCGATGCCGCTTTGCACAGCCACCACATCCATATTGCCGATGGTGCCTTCCGTGAATTCCATGCCGGCGACGGTCGCCGTACGGGTAATATTCATTTCATTTCTGAGCGCTGCAATTTCATCATGCATGGCTCCGATCAATCCGATTTTCATGGGGAAAACCCTCCTTGTTCCGCCGTCTATTCTAGCATAAAGAAAACCTGCACGAACGCATGCAGGTCAATGTCATCTGGTCGGAATAATGGGATTCGAACCCATGACCTCTTGAACCCCATTCAAGTGCGCTACCAAGCTGCGCTATATTCCGGCATTCAGGACACAGATATTCTACCATGACTCATGTTTTTTTTCACGGTATGGTTAACAGAAGTACACCGGAACCGTTATAATAATTACTGTCCGGAGGAATAAAAATGGCAGTACAGCAGCAGAACGCACCCACCAGATCGGCAGATTTGTTTGCGGAAACAGAAGAACAGAAGAATACAACCGGCCGCGGGACAGCGGAGAAGACCGAAAAGAAGGGTTCTTCCTGGAAGAAGTTTTTTCTGTCGATTCTGACCGTGGCCGTGGCCTATACCGGGCTGCAGTTCTACAACCGGACAGCCCTGTTTGTGAACAAGTCGTCTGCCCCGGACGGATATCTCGCGCTTGAGGATTACCTGCTGGTGGATGAGGATATGGAACCTACGGACAGCCTGAACAGCCTGTTCTTTGAAGACCAGTGGATCTACCGCAGCTATGCGGATTATTATGACGCCCGTTCCACTACCTTCGGCCTGGCGCCCGGGGCCAGCTGGCAGGAATTTGTGGAGCTGTACGGGGATTATACGGCCTACTCCATCCATATTGATCCGGAGGAAGAGGTGCCGTATAACATGCGCGATGACGAATACTATTCCACGCATTATCTGGAATACATGAATATCGCCGACTTTGACCGGGATTACATTCAGAGCGGGCGCGTTGACCTCAAGGACAACAGTATCTATATTTCGTTCCGCGCTGCTGTCTGGGGCAATAAGATTGCCTACAGCGAGAAGGAATATCAGAAGATCATTGACCGGCATTATGACAGCATGTGGCCGGACGGCAGTGTCTTCGATCCGCTGGTCCAGCGCTACGAACTGGAATTTGATTTTTATCCGTCCAGCCATCATACCTATGAGACAGTCCCGGACGGAACCCTGGAGTATATCAGCACATATCATTACGCATACTGAAAATGAAAACAGGCGCTGCGCCTGTTTTTCTTTCATGGCACCCCCAGTAGGAATCGAACCTGCAACTAACCCTTAGGAGGGGTTTGTAATATCCTTTTTACTATGGGGGCATGTACATGTATTATACATGTTTTCTTCTGCTCCGGCAGAAAAAAAGGCATAATAAAAAAGATGGAGAACTTGTTATGAACAACAGAATACTTGTGATCGGCTCAACGGTGGCCGATGTGCATATCACGCTGGATCATCTGCCGTCCCTGGAAGAAGATGTTCACCCGCGGGGACAGCGTCTGGCCCTCGGCGGCTGCGCGTACAATGTCGCTTCGGCGATTGCGGCGCTGGGTATGCCGTATACGCTCTTCTCGCCGGTCGGGAAAGGGATATACGGTGATTTTATCCGGACCGAATGTGCCCGGGGAGAGGTGCACCCGGTTCTGGAAAGCGAAGAGGAAAACGGCTGCTGCTACTGTCTGATTGATGACAGCGGCAACCGCACATTCATGTCCCTGCATGGGGCGGAATACAGATTCAGGCGGGAATGGTTTGACGCCCTGGATATGTCCGGCTACGGGTGGATTTACGTCTGCGGGCTGGAAATCGAGGAGGAGACCGGAAAGAACATCATAGATTTCCTGCAGACCTGCGGAAGTCATCCGGTCTGCTTCGCGCCGGGGCCGCGGATTCTCGCGATTGACCGCGGACGCTGCCGGCAGATGATGGAACTGGCCGCTCTGATCCACCTGAACAGGACGGAAGCGGCAGCGTGGCTGAAACGGGAAGGGATTACCGCGGAAACAGCCGCTGACGCCGCGGCGGCGCTCAGCCGGATCAGCGGGACGGATACTGTCGTGACGGACGGCAGCCGGCCGACGGCGGTATGCATGAACCGGGAGGTGTACACAATCCCGGTTGAACCGGCGGAACAGGTCAACGGGACCGGAGCCGGGGATGCGCATGCCGGCGCGATCCTGGCTGCCCTGACAGCGGGCAGAAGTCTGCCGGAAGCTGTTGCCCTGGCGGGGCAGGTGAGCCGGCTGGTGGTACAGAGCAGCAATTCCTCGCTCAGCCGGGAAGAACTGCTGGCCGGAGGGATCCGGCTGTGAAAAAGAACCGCCGCAGCCCGGTCCAGACCCTGGAACTGACCCCGGCTGTCCTGCCGCCGGACCAGCAGAGTGAAGGATATCTGTTTGCGGAAATCCGGATGCCGGAAAACCTGGCCGGATATGAATTCCGGGAATGTACATTCCGGAAGACGTTATTCAGTGGCCGGATGCGCGGCTGCCTGTTTGCGGACTGCGTATTTGAACACTGTGACCTGAGCAATCTTGATTTCCGGGAATGCGCTTTCCGGCGTTGCGAATTCCATACCTGCCGGCTGACCGGAACGGACTTCTCAGGTTCCTCATGGCAGGATGTGCTGCTGGCCGGCTGTAAAGGCAGTTATGCCAACTTCAGCGGCGGGATCATGAAAATGTGCGGGCTCCGGGATAGTCTGCTGAACGAGGCAGCTTTCACGATGTGCCGCTGGCAGGATCTGGAGCTGGACGGATGTGACCTGACCGGCAGTGAATTTCTGGATACATCCCTGAAGGGAGTGGATCTTTCCGGCAACATCATCGACGGTATCCTGGTGGAACCGAAAGGACTGCAGGGCGCAATCATCAGCCCGGAGCAGGCGGTTCTCTGCGCGGCGCTGCTTGGCATGAAAATCCGGCAGTGAATTTCACAAATATTTCACAATTCATGCATAGATGTTTCACAAGTACCGGCTATTATAAAGACAACCAAGCATTGCTTGATATTTCTTTCCCCCAAATTAAGAAACGGAACCTGTATTTGCGGCAGGTTCCTTTTCATTGTGAAGACAAAAAATCAGGTTCCCGCACGGGAACCTGACCGGATCAGTTGAAGTAAACGTAGGGGTTTTCCGGAGCTTTGTAACTGCGGATTTTTTCGGCGTAGAGGACGAGTGCCTTGCCGCCGTTTTCAACCGGCATGGTCTTCAGCGTGCCTTCCACCTCAACCCACATGCCCATCTGCATCTCCCAGATCTTGACTCCGGTAACCGTCAGGCCGCAGAGGGAAGTGTCCGCTTCGCAGCAGACCATGGCCCGCCGGCCGAGGACGAAGGACTGTTTATAGCCTTTGATATTGTCCGCGTACATGCCGCGCAGGATGATCTTCTTGTCGTTGTAGCTATCCGGGTTTTCCAGGGCATCCATATACCACAGGCCGTAATCATCATCCTTGATGTCCAGCACCGGGGCGTTCTTGTCAAACGGCAGGAGGCCGCCTTTCAGGTTGGCCGGGGCCCCGAATTCACCCTCGTAATATATCTGGGCGAACTTGTTCATGGCCTTGATGTTGCCGCGCAGCTGCATCGCGCTGGTATCCTCTGTACAGCGGTTGCAGATGATGACATCACTGTAGCGGATCTGTTCGAACATCAGGGACCGCATGTTGTTGACATAAATACCGAAGGTGGTGGCGTCAACCGTTGTCAGGATTTCCACCAGCGGCCAGAAATCCGGCATGCCCCGCAGCAGTGTTTCACTGATTGATTCACTGCCGTTGTATTCG
>JAEEHG010000125.1 GCA_016280695.1 Solobacterium sp.
GCCATGTTCAGCCATACTTACCGGCCAATGAATATGAATCCCTTCGTGGATATCATTGAGGGCCACAGCAATGCCCTGCAGGAAGTCTTCCTGAACATGCTCATCACCCTGCCGTTCGGCGCTGCCATGAACCGGATCTACGGAAAAGGGCCGGGAGAATGTCTTCTCCTGACCCTGATCTTCAGTCTTTCCATTGAACTGCTGCAGCCCCTGATCAGCACCAGCCGCATCAGCGACATCACGGATGTGATCACAAATACCCTGGGGGGTGCTGCCGGGTGGTACCTGGCAGACTTCTTTACACGACAACACTTCCGCCGATAAATTCCCGCATAATGGAATTGTTCGGAATACCGGAATCATCTTCCAGTTCCACAAAGAAATCGAGGAAATCCAGAATCCGCCGGGCCTCCCCGTAAGCCGGATTCTTTCTTTCGATTTCCCGCAGCAGCGGGGCTGCGTACTTTTTCAGCACCGGCAGTTCATACAGCAGGTGGCTGTTGAAGAACACATCTGCCTGCTGGGTGTACGGGAAAATATTCACCCGTTCCCCGGCCCGGACCTTGTCCCAGCTCATGATAGTCGTATCCGCCGGCCAGCCGCGGAACTGGTGGTCACGCACAATCCGCCGCAGCATCCGGGCATCCGTGGTGGAGATCCGGTTATGCGGATCGATATTCAGCTGGGTCAGCGGGCTGATATAGATACGGAACTTCTGGCTTTCATCGATGCCGGCTGTCATCTCGGGATTCAGCGCATGGATGCCTTCCATGATGACCGGCTGGGTGCTGTCAATCCGGACAATGCGGCTGCCGAAGCGCTTGGTGCCGTTCTGGAAATCAAACGAAGGCAGATCCACCTCCTGTCCGTCCAGCAGGTCATTCATCTGTTTGCTGAACAGATCCAGGTCCAGGGCCGCCAGACTTTCAAAGTCCTTGGAGCCGTCCGGATTCAGAGGCGTTTCACCGCGTTCCTTGAAATAATCATCCGTACCTAGATACAGCGGTTTCACACCAAGTACCCGCAGCTGGATGCTCAGCCGCTTGGCAAAGGTTGTCTTGCCGGAAGAAGACGGGCCGGCAATCAGCACAAACCGCTTGCCGCTGTCATGGATCTGTGAGGCGATCTCGGCAATCCTTCTTTCCTGCAGCGCCTCGCACAGCAGGATCAGCGTCTGCAGCTGGCCGCCGGCGATGGTTTCATTCAGCTGCATCGCCGAACTGACCCCGGTCAGCCTGCCCCAGCGCCGGTTCTCCGCAAACGCCTCATAGAGTTTCTGGGCATCATCCTCAAACAGCGGCATCTCCGTCGGGGCAACAATCCGCGGGAACCGCAGCAGCACGCCGCTCTTGTAGCGCATGACATCATAGTATTTTATGTAACCCGTGGAAGGCACCAGGTCGTGGAAGCACAGTTCGGTCCTTCCGTCCAGTGTATACAGCCGGGCCGTGTGGATATCCGGGGCGCTGCGCAGCAGCCGCAGGTCGTTCTGGTACTCCCTGGCTTCCAGATAGGATATGATTTCTCCCCGGTCCATGTTGACCCCGATAAACGGCAGGTTTTCCGCAACGATCTCATCCATTGCCTGCAGGATTTTCTCCGTGGAGATTTCCGGTACACCCCGGATGACCGTGAACAGCCCGTGGCCGAGACTGTTTTCAAAACTGACCAGGGCTTCACTGCCGTATACCCTCTCCACCGCCAGGGCGTAGATGAAGGACAGCGAGGCTTCATAGATCCGGTAGCCGGCATCACTGCGGAAATCCAGCAGTTCCACCTTGCAGGAATCCTCGAGCACCGTGCGCAGACTGTGCGTCTCGTGATCGATCCGGCAGGCCAGCAGGTCATACGGCTGGTCTTTCTGCATCTCTTCCGCAATCTTCAGGACAGATGTTTCCTTTTCGTATTCTTTTACAACGGATGTACCGTCCGGCAGTCTGACATCTATTTTCATCATCATACAATCACCGCCTTGCATTATTGGACGAAAGAACATGACAGCTGTACCGTTGCCATTCCCTGCGTCTGATTCCATGAAAAAATATGTGTCCGGTTCTTCTTATGCTCTCATTATACGCGATATAATGAGGAAAACAAAAAGGAGACCAACATGAAACGTATCATTACCATGCAGGACATTTCCTGCTTCGGCAAGTGTTCTCTGACGGTAGCCATGCCGGTGATTTCCGCCATGGGTGTAGAGGCCAGCGTTATCCCGACTGCTGTACTGTCCACCCACTCCATGTACAAGGGTTTCACCTTCCATGACCTGACCGGGGAAATCGTTCCGATCATGAACCATCTGGAAAAGGAAGGTTTCGAATTTGACGGCATCTATACCGGTTATCTCGGTTCGTTTGAACAGATGGCCCTGGCTGAAAAACTGTTCGATACCTTCGGCCGCGGCAAGCCGATCCTGGTGGATCCGTGCATGGCCGACAACGGCAAGCTGTATGCCGGCTTCAACGAAGAGTTCGCTGCCGAAATGCGGAAGCTCTGTGCCCGGGCCGATGTCATCTGCCCGAACCTGACCGAGGCGGCCTTCCTGCTGAATGAACCGTATCCCGGCAATGATTACGATGAAGCATATATCCGCAGCACCCTGAAGAAGCTGACAGATATGGGCTGCCGGACCGCCGTGCTGACCGGGGTCTCGCTGGCAGAAGGAAAACTCGGTGCGTATGCCTACGATGCGGTGACGAATGAATGGTACAGTTTCTATACCGATAAACAGCCGGAGAACTTCCACGGCACCGGCGACATCTGGGCCAGCACGTTCTTCGGGGCCTATATCCGCGGCCGTTCCTTCGAGGATGCCGTACGGATTGCCTGCCTGTACACGGCGGAATGCATTCGCCTGACCATTGCGGAGCCGCATGATTACAGGTCCGGGGTCTGCTTTGAGGAAGCCATTCCCTATCTTGTCGATCTGATGAAACAGTAACCGGCAGCCGGCGGAGTTCCAGCTCCTCCGGCTGTTCTTTTCAGGAAAGGAGGAGGCCCATGACATACGCGGACGCCCACTGCCATCTCGGTTCACGGCAGTTTGATCAGGACCGGGACGCGGTGATCGAACGGATGCTGGCGGCGAATGTCCGCAAGGCAATCATCATCTGCTGCAGTGATCAC
>JAEEHG010000014.1 GCA_016280695.1 Solobacterium sp.
CCGCTTTCTTCCGCTTCGGCGGTTTCCGTGATGACCGGCGGGGTTTCCGGCTTCCTGCGCAGCAGCCGGTATGCTGTTCCTGCCAACAGCAGCGGGATCAGAAGCAGAATCAGGACCCGCCCCAGCCTGACTCTTCCCGGACGTTTCGCAGCCATCAGAACAGCGGCGCCATCAGCCGCAGGACAGCGCGCCAGATCCGGACCGCCGGATTCGTATTCTGCACTTCTTCCAGCGTGACCTCATGGGACCGTTCCAGGGCCTGCTCGAAGTCTTTCCGGATCTGCAGGATCTCCGGAGAATCGAACATGAGCACCCCGTCTTCAAAGTGCAGGAAGTAACTTCTGTAGTCCGTGTTGACGGACCCGACAATGGCCAGGGTATCATCCGACACAATGGCCTTGCTGTGGTTGAACCCCGGGGTAAACTCATAGATTCTGACCCCGTTGGTCAGCAGCTGGTAATAATTCGAGCGGGTAATGGAGAACACATACCGCTTGTCCGGTATATGCGGGACCAGGATCCGCACATCCACCCCGGTCTCTGCCGAAAGGGTCAGGGCCCTGAGCATATCCGCGTTGAGCACCAGGTACGGTGTATTGATATAAACATATTTCCGGGCGTGGTTGACGATATTCAGGTGCATGCTCAGGCCGACATCCGAATCATCGGTCGGCGTATCCGAAAACGGCTGATAGAGACCGTGGTACCCCACCGCCTCGGGAACGATATGATACTTATCGTAATCAACAGCCGCATCATCCGGCTTGAGATAACTGTACATGCTTAAAAACATATCCGACAGACTCCAGACCGCTTCTCCTTCCAGCATCAGGACAGAATCCCGCCAGTACCCGTAGCGTCTCTTCAGGTTGATATACTCATCGGCCAGATTCACCCCGCCGGTAAAGCCCACGCGGTTGTCCACAACGCAGATCTTGCGGTGATCCCGGTTGTTCATCTGGATCATCAGGGCCGGCCGCAAACGGTTGAACCGGTAAGTTTCAATACCCATCTCATTCAGCTTTTTATCATAGCGGTACGGCAGCGTGGTGGCACAGCCGAAATCATCATAGATCAGTTTCACTTCCACCCCGGCCGCAGCTTTCTGTTTCAGTATTTCGAGAACACTGTTCCACATCTTTCCTTCATCAATGATGAAGTATTCCATGAAAATAAAATGCTCAGCCTTCTTCAGTTCTTCCAGCAAAACCGGGAACCACTCCTCCCCGCTTGCAAAAAACCGGGCTTTCGTATCGTCATAAACCGGGAACCTGCTGGTTTTCAGAGCATAGGCAAACATCTTGTGCACCTGCGGGTGTTCCCACGCCAGCCTGTTCATCAGGCTGCCGTCCTGCTGCAGCAGCTCCTGCATTTTCTCCGATGCCCGGCTGGTCCCGCGGGAAAGCTTTTTCGGCATGCGCTTGTTGCCGCAGACCAGATACAGCGGGATGCCGACAATCGGCACGGCCAGGATCAGGATGCTCCAGACAATCTTGTATTCCGAATCCTCATAGCGGTTCAGGATGATAATGGCAAAGACAATGGCAATCGCGTTGAACCACGGCGACAGTTTCCAGGTGAACGCTGCCCGGTAAAACCACATGAAAAGAAACCAGAGCTGAACCAGAATCAACACGGCAGTAATCATCATGCGGCTCGTCAGGATTTTGAAGAGACGATGCATGCCCCTATTATAGCAAAAGCAGAATCAAACTGCAGAGTATGCAGTTAATCCTGCTTCAGATCATATTCGTAGATATTCTTTATGGTTTCACCCCGGCGGTATAGCCAGTGGTCTTCCGGCACGGGCACTGTTTCCAGCAGGGTGCCGTTGAGTTTTTCCAGGGTCCGGCGGGACGCTTCATTGTCCGGTGAACATGTGATCAGCAGTTTTTCAAAGCCGTACACATCCCTGGCCACCGGCAGGAGCACCCGGCAGGCATGATACGCATAGCCGTTTCCCCGGTGAATCGGGCTGACATTGTAGCCGATATTGCCGGCATAATACAGCGTCGGATCATCGCCGATCCGCAGATCACACGTCCCGACCTTCACATAGGACCCGTGTTTGTAGATCCCGAAGAGGATCGAGTGGGTATTGTCGTTGAATACATTGGCGGGAATATCCTGTTCCTGCACCAGGTCAACCACATCACCGCTGTAACGGATCTCTTTCCTGACCGCCGCCAGCAGCCGTTCAAAAATCACAGCCACCGCCTCCTCAGTCTGCCAGGCTGATGATCAGATCCCGGTAGATATCCCGCAGTGTTTCTTTCTGCTTGTCATCCAACTGGGCATCCCCGCTTGTAAACTCGAAATCGTCCACCAGTGAAATGTGATTGCCGATGATTTTTCCCTCCTTGACCGCAATGACATTCGGGATCAGGAAGTTCTTCTCACCACTCTCCGATACAGCCAGCGCCGTATCGAGATACGGCAGGAGCTCTTCGTACTTTTCATAGGTCAGCTTGGACAGGTCCACGTCAACGTAGTAAACGGATATGCCGTATTCATTGAGCACGGCATCCAGTTCCGGCACAGCCCGCTGGCAGTATGGGCAGTTCGAACGGCCGAAATAAAGCAGCCCGGTGCCGCCTTCATCGAAAAAGCGCATGCTCTCATCCGGGGTGATCTCCAGAAACGGCGGCTCCTCGTCATTCAGCCACTGGTACCCGCTCATATCGGCCGGTTCACTGACCGGTTCCACCGCACTGGTGATGGTCAGGCCGGTTTCCTCTTCTTTTTTTCCGCAGCCGGCCAGAGCCAGCACAGCCGCGCATATACACAACAGTTTCTTCATGCTATTCCCCAAAACACCTGCCTTGATCGCAGCAGTTCTTATCCGGTGCCGCAGGATCAGGCCCGCTCCGCCGTTTTGCGGATGATCGTGCAGATCAGCCGGACCGCTTTCTCCATCTGGCTGACCACAAGGTACTCGTACCGGCCATGCATGTTTCCGCCGCCGGTGCCGAGATTCGGACACGGCAGCCCGCGGTATGTCAGCTGGGCGCCGTCAGTACCGCCGCGGACGATCTCATATTCCGGTTCCAGACCGATCTCACGGATGGAGGACAGGGCCAGCTCCGAGATTTCCGGATGGTCTTTCAGAATATTCCTCATGTTCTGATAGCTGTCCGTGATCGTCAGTTCAATCGTACCGGTGCCGTATACCTGCCGGATCTGGTCCGCACAGCTCTGCATGATCTCCTTCTGATGTTCCAGTTTTGCCGTATCATGGTCGCGCAGGATGTACTCCAGAACCGCTTTCTCGGTATTGCCGCTCATATGGGTCAGGTGGATGAAGCCCTCATGACCCGACGTGTGTTCCGGCCGCATCCACTGCGGCAGTTTCCCGGCAAACTCCACCGCCAGTCCGGCCGCGTTGATCATCCGGTCCTTGGCTGTGCCGGGATGGATCGAGAAGCCGCGGAAGACCACCTTGGCTGACGCCGCGTTGAAGGTCTCGTCGGCATACATATGGATTGCTCCGCCGTCCATGGTGAACGCGAAGTCTGCCCCGAACCGTTCCAGGTCAAAGTACTTCGTACCTTCCCCGATCTCTTCATCCGGCGTAAACGCGACCGCGATGCGGCCGTGCTCCACTTCCGGGTGGGCCAGCAGATACTGCAGGGCTTCCATGATCGCGGTAATGCCTGCCTTGTCATCTGCCCCGAGCAGGGTCGAGCCGTCGGTGACCACCAGGGTTTCCCCGGCATATTCCTTCAGAACCGGGAAGTTTTCGACTTTCGTCACAATGCCCGGCGCCAGTTCGATATCCTTGCCGTCATAGTTTTCGATAACCCGCGGCCTGACCCCGGTGCCGCTGAAATCCGGGGCTGTGTCCATGTGGGCGATGAAGCCGACAACAGGGACGGTTTTATCGGTGTTGGCCGGCAGATGGCCGTATACATAGCCGGTCTCGCTCAGCCAGGCATCTTCAATGCCCATCTCCCGCAGTTCCCTCTCCAGCAGCCGGGCCAGATCAAACTGCTTCGCCGTGGACGGGGTTGTGCCGGAATACGGATCCGACTGTGTATCAATTTCCGCATAGCGGATAAAACGTTCGAGAGCGCTCATAATATCCTCCTGAATTACGCGATTATTATACCACCGGCAGGCAAAAAGAAAGAACCCGCAGCCTTATGCAGATTCTTTCATCATGACAGTTTCTTTGTTTTTTTCTTTTTTATGCAGGGCACACGGCGTTCTGTCTTATGCCATGGCCCTGCGTGAACTGATACCTGGTCTTCTCATCGCGGGCCCTCCTGTATTCCCCGGAACTGTTTTATATTTCCGGTTTTATTCCTCATTTACAATATAACAGGCCCGAAACGTAATGTAAGCCCTTACAAATCCTGCTTTTTCTGTTATAGTGATTATTGGAGGGTTATGAAAACCGGATCACTGCATGACCCGGTTTTTTTGTCAGTCGTCGTCTTCGTCGTCCAGGCGGCCCAGTTCACGGGCATGCCGGCGGCGGTCAAGCGCGGTCAGGTACTTCTTGCGGATGCGGATATCCGTCGGGGTGATTTCAACGAGTTCATCGTCATTGATGAATTCGATCGCTTCTTCCAGGGACAGGATGCGCGGCGGCACCAGCTTCATCGCTTCATCGTTGCCGGTGGAGCGGACGGCTGTCATTTTCTTGTTTTTGATCGGATTGACGGCCATATCCCGGTTCTTGGAAGCCATGCCGATAATCATGCCCTCATAAACCGGGGTCTGGGCCCCGATAAACAGGGAACCGCGCTCCTGAATATTCCACAGGGCATAAGTCATGGCCCCGCCTGTTTCGGTGGAGATCAGGGCTCCGTTCTCCCGCTGCGGGATGTCACCCTTCCACGGTTCATAGCCGCTGAGCCGCTGCACCATGGTGCCTTCGCCATGCGTCATGTTGATGAAATCAGAGCGGAAACCGATGAGGCCGCGGGTCGGGACCATGTAGGTGATCCGCGTATATGTGCCGGCATCCTCCATGTTGTTGAGCATGCCCTTGCGCTTGTTCAGGGCGGAGATAACCGAACCGGAATACTCGTTCGGAACATCGATGACCACTTCTTCCACCGGTTCGCACGTAACCCCGTCAATCTTCTTCAGAATGACTTCCGGCCGGGACACAGCGACTTCGTAGCCTTCCCGGCGCATCTGTTCCAGCAGGATCGTCAGATGCAGTTCGCCGCGGCCGGACACCTTGAAGGTATCAGTGGAATCGGTTTCCTCCACCCGCAGACCGACATTGACTTCCAGCTCCCTGGCCAGCCGTTCACGGATGTTTCTGGAAGTGACATATTTGCCTGTCTGACCGGCAAACGGGGAATCATTAACCATGAAATTCATGGACAGCGTCGGTTCCTCAATGCTGATCATGGGCATCGGGGCAGGATGGTCCACCGGGCACAGGGTGTCGCCGATATTGATATCCGGGATGCCGGAAATCATGCAGATTTCACCGCACTGGATCTCCGGAACCGCAATCCGGCTGAGCCCCTTGTAGACAAATACCTGGTTGGTCTTGCCCTTGCTGTCACGGCCTGACGCGTTGCACACTTCGTACTGGGTCGCTTCCTTCAGCGTGCCGGAATAGATTCTGCCGATGCCGAGACGGCCGATATAGTCGTCATATGCCAGGGCACTGACCTGCATCTGCAGCGGTTCATCCATCAGGTTCGGATAGGCCTGGGTATGGGCGAGAATGGTCTCAAACAGCGGCACGATATCCTCGTTTGTGTCATCCGGATTGTAGCGGACAACGCCCTGTCTGGCCGTGCCGTAGAGAATCGGGAAGTCCAGCTGGTCATCCGTCGCGTCCAGTTCCAGGAACAGTTCATAGACCTCGTCGATGACTTCATCAGCCCGGGCATCCGGTTTATCCATTTTGTTGATCAGGAGAATCGGCCGCAGTCCGCACTGCAGGGACTTCTGCAGGACAAAACGTGTCTGCGGCATGGGACCTTCAGAAGAATCCACCAG
>JAEEHG010000126.1 GCA_016280695.1 Solobacterium sp.
GCGGGCCCCGAAGATTGCCTACAGCAAATACCTGCTGGAACGCGTTTCCGATATTGCCCGCGGGGCCGCGCTGATGACCGGCACCCAGGTGCAGATCGAGCAGGTCGGCGGCATGTCCGACTACATTCCGAACCCGGTCATGTGCCAGACGCTCTCGGATGCCTACCTGGCTACCGGGGCCCCGGATTTTGACGAAGAGGACTACGCGGTTGCCCGCCGGTTTGTCGCCGCGCTTTCCCCGGAACAGCAGGCTGAAGTGCTCCGGACCGGGGCTGCGGCCAACGGGGTCAGTGCAGAAGAATTTGCCGGAAAGCCGCTCGTTACTTCCATCATCCCGTTCGATCCGGCCCAGCAGAACACGATCATGACCGGATCCACGGATTTCGGCGATGTCAGCTACGCGGTTCCGTGTGCGCAGCTGAACGCGGCCACCTGCATACCGGGCACCTCCATGCACACCTGGCAGCACACCGCCATGGTGGGAACCTCCATCGGCAACAAGGCCGCCTTCGCCGCCGCCAAGGGCATTGCCTACGGCTGTGTGAAGGTCTTCCGCCGGCCGGAGCTGTGTGAAGAAGCCAAAAAACAGCTGCTGGCTGCCACCCATGGTGAATATGAATCACCGATCCCCGACGGCATCATGCCGGGCGAAGGCATTACCCTCTGACAGCAGAAAGGGCCGGATTGTTCCGGCCCTTTTTTGTTCAGCAGCGGTCTTCTCAGTCGAGGTCTTCGCCGTAGAGTTCCTTCAGTTCAGGTCTCATGCCGCCCTTGATCAGGATTTCCTTGAAGGTCATGTGCGGCTTTTTGGAATTGTCGATATTGCTCTTCAGGAATTCGATCGCATATGTGGCAGCCCCGGCAGCGCCCTTGACGAGCACGTCTTCGTCGATGTCGAAGTACCTGTTGTGGTGCGCCGCGCCGACACCCTTGTCATCGTTCTTCATGCCGATGAAGGCGAAGACGCCCGGCCACTGCAGCAGATATCTGGAGAAGCTTTCCGAAGCCATCCACGGCTCAGCGTCGCCGATGACGCAGTCACCGAGTTCTTCCTTCAGGACCTTGCGGGCAAACTGCGCGCATTCCGGATCATTGACCACGGCATAGCCCGGCATTGTGAAGCGGTTGTACCTGACGGTGCAGTCATAGGCATCGGCAGTATCCTCAATCAGTTTCTTGAAGGCGTTGTAGAACACCATGCCGGCCCCGTCACGGTCAAAGGTCCGCATCGTGCCGCCGAAGGTGCATTCATCCGGGATGACATTGCCCTGCAGGCCGGCCGAGAGCTTGCCGACCGAGTATGTCAGGGTCTTGTACGGATCGATCTTGCGCAGCCGGATGCCTTCCAGGCCCTGGTAAATCGCCGCGAACGCGTCAACCGGGGAAATGGACTGGTCCGGTCTGGAACCGTGGCCGCCGCGGCCTTCCAGGGTTACATCGAAGCCCATGGAACCGGCCATCATGTTTGTGTCGTTAATGGCAACCTTGCCGGTCTCCAGGGTGGAGAGCAGGTGGATGCCCCAGCAGCTGTCAATCTTCTTGTCGAGGCCCGTATCCTCCATGTACTTGAAAATATACCTGACATTGCCGGTCATTTCCTCGCCTCTTTCAAAGCACAGGATCACCGTGCCTTCGATGTCGTCTTTTCTGTCAAGCAGGACCTTGGCAGCCCCCAGCAGCATCGCCATATGGCCGTCATGGCCGCAGGCGTGCATGACACCGTCATTCTTGGACTTGACGGTCCGCGGCTTGTCGAACAGAACCGTGTCGGTTTCCTGCACCGGCAGGGCATCGATATCCGCTCTCAGCAGAACGGTCTTCCCGCTGTCCTTGTCAGCCGGGCCTTTGATGGTGGCCAGGATGCCGCCGCGCGGAATGACAACATGTTCAATGCCGATCTTCTTCAGTTCTTCCGACAGACGGTCAACCGTCGCGTCCTCATGGTCGGACAGTTCAGGATTTTCGTGGAAGTAACGGCGCATGGAGATAATGTAATCTTCATACTTCTTTGCCAGTTCGAAATTCGTCATAGATTATAAAAGTCCTCCCTTTCACTAAAATAAGAGTATCACAAAAATCCTATACAAGGATATTGTGTACATTATACAAATTATCGTTTTGTGCACAAAAAAACCGGAGTGTTTTCTCCGGTCAGTAGCCGCCTTCGATGACTTCCACCTGATCGCCGTAGGCCAGTTCGCTGTCCTCCTCGGTCAGATGATCTTCGTAGACAATACCTTCTTCAAATTTCTCATCCAGCACCAGTTCAATATCCTGGATATTGCCGCGCAGGTATTCGTAGTTATTGAAGTTGCCCCAGGAAGCCAGGCCGTTGGCCGCCCCGAAGTATTCCTTGGCAATATTCGAATCAATGACGAATTCGATCACGCTCGCATCGTGGCCGGCGCTGCAGCCGTCCGGCGCGTGTTCCGCCGCCTTGGCATCGATCTTGATGACCGGGATGACAATGCCGGTGTCCAGTTCCACGTAGTAACGGGTGCCCAGCGCACCGAAGCTGTAACCCATGGCAACGCCGATGAAGCCGTCCTTGTCCACCAGGAAGCCGGTTGTCTCATCCACCGTCATATCGTTGTGGATCAGCCGCCACTGGATGGAAGCCGTGTCCGTGATTGCCCGGTAGTCTTCATAGGTTTTCGTTGACGATGCTGAACAGGCCCCGACGGATTCCGAACGGAACTCCTTGTGGTAGTCCTTCAGATCAGCAAGGCTAAAATCGTCAGGAGAATATCCTGCCGTGACGATCATACCGAGAAGCGCTGCCGCGCATGTCATCATCTTTGCACGTTTCATAAAGAGTGTAAAACTATTGTATCACAGCCTGTCAAGCCTGTTAACAGCGAATCTACCGCGGTGTTCCCGGACGGATGGTATTCCGGATCGCCTGGGTAATGCCCATGCGCACCATGGTGGACGCTGCCCCGTAGGATATCGCATAGCCGGCCTTGGTCTCATAGACCCGGACCGAGCCCAGCTGCCGCAGCCGGCTGGCATTCAGTTTTGTCGGATCATAGAGGCTGACCACCAGCCGGTTCTGGGAGGACTGGGTCATCTTGATGTTGCCGACCCCGCCGACCGCCTCGATAGTGCCGTCGACCAGCCGCTGCCGGTCACCGACGTGGAACAGATCCAGGGCCAGATACCGGAAATACAGGCGGGTTATGAAGAAATACAGCACAAAACTGCCGGCCCCAATCAGGGCTACGGTCAGCGCGGCCCGCCGCAGGTGCGGATTTGCCAGATAGGTCAGATATTCAGGCAGGGTTCCCGGCATGACTGCCATTGTTCCCGTGCCGGTATAGTTGAAACCGAGATATACATGCATGGCCTGGAAGACCCCGAAGAGGATGCCCGTGCACATCAGGTGCATGCCGAACAGCAGCGGGCAGAGCAGCACCAGGGTCAGCTCCAGCGGCA
>JAEEHG010000127.1 GCA_016280695.1 Solobacterium sp.
CTGCTGGAATCGGCGGAATTTGTCGGCAACTATTACGGCACTCCGCTCAAGAGCGTCGAAAAGCTCCGAAACGAGGGCAAGAACGTTCTACTGGAAATCGAAGTGGAAGGCTGTAAACAGGTGTGTGAGAAGGTTCCCGAGGCGGTTACGATTTACATTGTCCCGCCCAGCATGGAAGAACTGGAACGGCGGATCCGCGGGCGCAGCACGGAACCGGAAGAGATCGTTCAGCAGCGGCTGGCCAAGGCGGCCCGTGAACTGACGATGGTCGGGCACTACAAATATGTGGTCTGCAACGATGATGTCAAGCTGGCAGCGGATATCATCCGGGTAATTATCAAGAGACATATGGAACTGGACGCATAATCCGGTTCTTTTTTGTACTATAATAAATCCATAAAAAGGGAGGAACTCACATGGAACAAATCGTCAGTATCGATAAAGCCAAAGCAGTCATTGACAGCGGCATCGATCAGGCTCAGGAAATCATCAAGAATAATGAAGAGCTGAATGAACTCGTAACCAAGGTGCAGGCGACCGTCAAAAACACCCCGGTGCTCGGGGATGCGGTTGCGGATCTGCCCGTCATGGTGTCAATGGTCAGAAGCTACGCGGCCAAGGAATACACTGTGGTCTCGCCGAAGGTGATCGCGGCGCTGGTCAGCACCTTCCTGTATCTGGTGAAGCGGAAGGACCTGATTCCGGACAATATTCCGATTCTCGGTCATCTGGATGACATTGCCATTGCGGCTGTCGCCCTGAAGCTGAGCGAACCGGAACTGAAGGCATTCCGTGAATGGCAGGATGCCAAAAAGGCAGAAGAAGCATAATTATCATAGAAAGAAGAAGGGGATATGAGAAAACCGATTATTGCTGTTACACCCGACAAAACCCCCGTTGACATTCCCAATGTTATTTCTGGAACCAGGGTGGGGTCATACAACTGGTCACTGGACTGGCTGAGCCGGAACGGGGCCATCCCGGTCGTGCCGGATTTTCTGAACGATGAAGACGCTGAAGAAGTCATGAAACATATGGACGGCCTGCTGATGACCGGCGGCGCTGATGTTTCGCCGGCCCTCTACGGTGAGGAAACACTGCCGTTCTGTCAGGCAACGCAGCCGGACCGCGACGCATCGGACCTGGCGCTTCTCAAGGCGGCGCTGAAACTGAACAAGCCGGTTATCCTGGTCTGCCGCAGCAGCCAGATGGGCAATGTATATTTCGGCGGCACGCTCTACCAGGATATCAAGTCCCAGTATGAAACGGATATCACCCATCCTGATCTTCCTTCGATTCAGACAGAGGAATCCCATGAGATCGATGTGGTTCCGGGTTCACCGCTGGCAGATGTCATGGGCGGGGAACTGCACTTCAGTATTAATTCATCACACCATCAGGCAGTCAAGGATCCGGGACCGGATGTCATCGTGCAGGCCCGCGCTACCGACGGCATTGTCGAAAGCTGGTATGTGGATGACGGGGTCAACTATATCAGGGCATACCAGTGGCATCCGGAAATGCAGAAGCCGAACAAACACGAACAGGCAATCATGGATGATTTCCTGAAGGCAGTCCGCGAACGAATGAACGGATAACAGGAAGACACCGGGTTATACCGGTGTCTTTTTTGCGTTTGGGATAATAAAAACCAGCCGGATGATACCGGCTGGTTCCTGTTGCCCAGAACTATCTGTTGTAGTATTCAACGATCAGGGATTCGTTAATCTCCTGGTTCAGTTCACTGCGTTCCGGAACCCGGACATAAGTGCCTTTCTTGTTTTCCTTGTCGACTTCGACGAAAGCCGGAGCGGCAATGTTGGATTCCAGGGATTCGGCGATGGCCTTCATGTTGCGGGCTTCCTCACGGACAGCAATGACAGAACCCGGCTTGATCTGCGCGGACGGGATGTCCAGCTTTCTGCCGTTTACTTCAATGTGGCCGTGGGTAACCAGCTGCCGGGCAGCCTTGCGGGTTCTGGCGAAGCCCATGCGGTAGACGATGTTGTCCAGCCGGGATTCGAGCAGGACCAGGAAGTTGTAACCGGCCATGCCTTCCATCTTGGAAGCCTTTTCGAAAGTGTTGTAGAACTGACGTTCATTGATTCCGTACATGTTGCGGACTCTCTGCTTTTCCCGCAGCTGAGTGCCGTAACCGCTGAGCTTGATGCGCTTTGTCGGGCCATGCTGGCCGGGAGCATAAGTGCGCTTCTTGAGCTCCTCACCGGTTTCCAGGACAGAGAAGCTCAGACGTCTGGCTTTCTTCCATACCGGTCCTGTGTAACGTGCCATGTTTTGTTTCCTCCTTGTTTACATGAACGGCTGAGAAACAATAACAGGTGCAGATCACCGATGCAGGGTGTTGCTATAGGGCCGGTTCGCTTATTGCAGCAAGTTACTGCGGCTGCAGGATTCCTCCTGTTAGCAACGCCTGGTGCATGACTCTGCATGCTGCCATTATTTGACGCTTGATTACTATAGCAAAACACCTAATTAAAGTCAATTGAAAACCGTGTCAAGGCACAAGGTTTATGGTACAATAAGGCCGCATACGTTTGAGAGGGATCGTCATGGAGAATGTCTTGAAAATACTGTCTGATATCCGGGTGATTATTTTTATTGCCGTCATTATAGTTCTGCTTCTGGTCTGGTTTCTGATCCAGCGGGGGAAAACCGGCAGTTACCGCCGGCAGCTTGAAGCACTGGAAGTCCGGTATAATTCCCTGAAAAGTGAACCGCTGTCGTTCAAACTGAACAAGGCGGACGCAATCAGCCGCATTGATCCGGAAGTCAGGGAACAGATTATTCAGACCAAGGACGATTTTGAAAAGGCCCAGGCCAACCTGAAACAGATCGGCCAGGCCCTGGCGGATACCGAGGATGAGATCCTGGTCGGCAAGCTGAAGCAGGCCAAGCAGGATCTGGAAGACCTGGAAGCCAGCGTGAGCCTCGGGGAAGTGCAGGTCGGCAAACTCAAGAGTTTCCTGGACGGCATTCTCGAAAAGGAAACCGAGCAGCGGGAAAGAGTCAATGGACAGAAGGCAAGATTCCGGGCGCTGAAGGAAGAAGCCCAGAGCAACAGTTCGCAGCTTTCCTATATCTGGCCGACCATCGAACAGCTGACATCGGAAAACGAACGGATGTTCTCCTCATACGAAGAATGGAGTTATGCCAATGATTTCGAAAAGGCCAGTGCCCAGCTGGATGAAATCGACGGCGCCCTGGACCGTATGGATACCATGATCCACTCGCTGCCGGAACTGCTCAGTGCAGCCCGCGGTGTTGTCCCGGGCATGATCGAAGCAGTGCGCAATGACAGCACGGCGGCCAGGAACCACGGCGTCTATCTCGATCATCTGCATATCGAGAACAACCTGACGCTGATCACCGGCGGTCTCAAGGATGATCTGTCCCGTCTCAAGAGCGGGGATACGTCAGATGTGGCAGCCCATATTCAGGATTACAAGCAGCGTCTGGTCCAGCTGGGTGATGAAGTCCGGCGGGAGACCGAGAGTTATGATGAACTGAAGAAGCTGCAGGAAGAAACCGACCGTTCCATTCAGGAATGCACAAAGGATATCGAATATATCCGGGATAAGTATGCCCGTATTTCCTCACGGTTCGGACTGACCGGCATGAGTGAGAGAATTGCCGAACAGGCAAAGAACCTGCAGGATGCGATTGCGTCCAGACCGGATATGGAAAAGAAGATCGACAGCATGGAGATTCCGGCTTCCGGCCTGGTCGTGGCCGTGCGGGAACTGAATGCCCGGCTGGGCCAGTGTGAAAGCGATATCCGGGCGATGAAAACCGAGATCGACGGGGTCAGTGATGATGAAGACAGAGCCAAGAAACAGCTGCTGAAGCTGCAGGTCATCATGAACCAGATGCAGGTCAAGATCCGCAAGTACAAGCTGCCGTCCATCTCCGAGCAGTATGAAGAGGACATGGTAAAGGCAGACAAATACATTGCCAGCCTGGAGCAGCTGCTGGAGGAAACTCCGCTTAATATCCAGGAACTCAATACAACCCTGAAAGAAGCGATCGACTTCATCTACAAGCTCTACAACAATGTCAACAACATGGTCGCAACTGTCATCATGGTGGAAAATACCATTGTCTTCGGCAACCGGTACCGTTCCACCTATGCGGATATCGATTCCGAACTGACCCGTTCCGAACTGAGCTTCCGCAACGGTGAGTATACCCAGGCCCTGACGATTGCCATTGCGACAATCGAGAAGATCCACCCGGGGAACTACGAGAATATGATCAAGGAGAATGCCAAGAGTGCAGCCTAGAGTGTATTTTGACAATGCCAGTACGACCCGGATTCATCCCGAAGTACTGAAAACCTACGAGCAGCTTCTGGAGAAATATTTCGTCAACAGCGAGTCCCTTTACTCCGAAGGCTCGGAAATCAGTCGAATGCTTGAAAAAGCCCGGTTATCCATTGCTGGGCTTTTAGGTGTTCAGGCCGAAGACATCATGTTTACCAGCGGCTCCAGTGAATCTAATTCCGCAGCCATCAAAGGAGTGGCCCTGGCCATGCCGGAAAAGAAGCACATCATTACAACGCAGGTGGAACATTCCAGCATCCTTGGGGCCTGCCGGCAGATGGAAAAACTGTTTGGCTGCCGGGTTACCTATCTGCCGGTTACGCCGGCCGGTACGGTATCCGTGGAGGATCTGGCGAAAGCCCTGGATGAAGATACATGCCTGGTTTCCGTCATGCATGTCAACAACGAAACCGGGGCGATCAACCCGATCAATGAAATCGGCCGGATTGTCCGGACCAGGTCGCATGCTTACATGCATGCGGACCTGACCCAGTCCATGGGGAAAATCCCGGTGGACCTGACCGACATCGATCTGGCTTCCGTATCGGCGCACAAACTGGAAGGACTGAAGGGCAGCGGCCTGCTCGTCAAGCGGAAACACGTACCGTTTGAACCGCTGATCAACGGCGGGGAACAGGAAATGGGCCAGCGGGGCGGCACCAGCAATGCCTTCGCGAATATGGTCTTTGCCAAGACCCTGCGGCTGGCGCTGGAAAACGAAGCAGCCCACTGCGATCATATCCATGCCCTGCATGAGCGGATGCTGATGGGTCTGCAGGAGATTGACGGGATCGAGATCAACAATCCGGCCAATGCCCTGGACTGCATCGTCAACTTCTCCTATGAGGCCATCCCCAGCGAAGTCATGCAGAATGCCCTGAACAGCCGGGGCTTCATGGTCAGTGCCCGCAGCACCTGCGAAAGCAAGTCTGCCAACACCAGCTATGTCCTGAAAGCCATGGGCTTCAGTGACCGCCGCGCATCCAGCTGTATCCGCGTCTGTTTCTCATACCGCAATACAATTGCGGAAGTGGATGCGTTTCTGAAGGAACTGAAGGAGATCACAAAACGTTATGGGAAGATATGATACAGTCCTGATCCGGTACGGAGAACTGACCACAAAGGGGAAGAACCGCAAGGATTTCATCCGCCGTCTGGATCAGAATATCCGGCGGATTCTGAAAGATTTCCCGGATCTGAAATACCGGCGCACCTATGACCGGATCTACATTGAAATGAACGATGAGGATCCGCAGGTTATCCGTGAACGCCTGCAGAAAGTGTACGGCATCAGTTCGTTCTCGTTTACAGAATCGGTGCCGTCGGATCTGGAAGCGATTAAAAAGGCCTGCCTGCAGATTGCCATGGAGGCCGGCGGAGAGACCTTCAAGGTGAAGGCCCGCCGTCATGACAAGACATTCCCGCTCAACAGCGACGGCATCAACCGGGCGGTGGCAGCGGAGATTCTCAGGAACACCGAACATAAAGTCGATGTCCACAATCCGGATTTCCTGATTCAGATCGAAGTCCATGCGGACAGGACATATCTGACCTCCGAGAAGATTCCGGGGGCCGGCGGCTATCCGACCGGGATCAACGGCAAGTGCCTGGTCATGCTGTCAGGTGGCATTGATTCGCCGGTGGCCGCAGCCCAGATCATGAAGCGCGGCATTGAGGTGGAAGCAGTGCACTTTGCCTCCCCGCCGTATACCTCGGATAATGCCCGGCAGA